>QCWC01000208.1 GCA_013114705.1 Candidatus Nitrosocosmicus sp.
TTAGAAAAATTTCTTGTTTCTTTTTATCTATACACAGGGAAAACCATAACCTATGAACAAGGACTTGAAATAAGTGAATATGTACTGAATAAATTATCAGACCTATCTATAAAGTGATAAAAAGAAAATAACAACCATCTTTTACTGTATTATTTAATCGAGACATCTGATTTCACTACTCTATATATTTGAGTGTAGATTACTTGTCAACCTTATCAAGATGTTGAACAATTCGGATTTATGAAGAAAAATTATATAATTTATCCTCTGCATTCTAGGTTAGAATACTTTACCATATGGTTACTCTATCATTTTCAGCAATTTTTTCTCATCTGATGCTGATAACATGATAATATGTGGATACAATTTATTTTGAACGTGCTCAGTAGCCTTACTATTAGTAAGATTGTTTCTCTGTTAGTTTCAAATAGACAAAAAACATGCAATAGAAAAAAATAATTCGCATCTTAAATTACAAAATGTTTGTTGCATTTTACTTTTATCTGATATTGAAAATTTCATTTACACCAGATACACTCAATCCAGGTTTTGGTCCTCCTCCTATTACATAAATTTTATCATCATTAACAGATACAGATGTCAATCCATGGCGAGCAGTAGGCATAGGCTCAAGAGATTCCCATTTGTTACTTTTAACATCGTATTTTTCATTATTGTTATATGTTTTAGTAATGTCTTCACCCCCAAAAACAAAGATTGCTGTATTATTATTGGTTGATGCTACTACTACTGCTGCACTGATGCCGCTTCTCTTTGATGGCATCGATTCAAGGGTTATCCATTTATCCAATTTTGGGTCATACATTTCATTAACATTAACATTGGTAATAGGAGAAATTCCATGTATCCTTCCACCAATTACGTATACATCTCCATCAACAACTGCAGATGCTGTATGGTGTCTAGCAGTTGGCATTGATGACTTTGATATCCAGTCATTGGTTTTTAAATTATACGCTTCATTAATACTTAAAATTCCGTTCTCTCCTTCACCGCCTATGGCATAAATGATCTCATCTATAACGACAGATGTTAAAGCTCCTCTTGGAGTAGGCATAGATTGTCCTTCTGTCCAAGTATCATTATTGTGATCATAAATAAATAATTTTTCAGAGGGAGTCCAATTGTTATCTGAATATCCCCCAATCACATAGATTTTACCATCAAAACTTGAGGCAGCGGTATGATGTAATGGCTGTGGTAGTGGTGCTACTGTCTCCCAAGAATCATTTTTAATATTATAAACTTCAACGATATTCAGTACTCTACCAGATTTGTCAAATCCTCCGATCACATAAATATCATCTTCTATTATGGCAGAAGTAACTTCTGTTCTGGGTGTTGGCATAGCTGTTGCATTAGACCACAAAGATGAGGATTGCACAGTTTCTTGCGTAAATGCCTGCTGTTGTTGTATTTGCCCAAAAAATAACAGAATTGAAAGAGAAAAAAACAATAGTGAAGATATGGATAATATAGATAAATTATAATTCACATCTAAATATATTGTTATTTAGTAAATAAGATTATCTTTATAGAATGATCATATGCTTTTAAATGATTTACGTTAGAAAAACTATGATATGTTTTAGGTCACAATCTGGATTTATTTAATAAAACATACACACCTAATGCATAATCGCCAAGATAGGAGACAAATTTCACAATCTACAGTTCCCAATAACAGGGATATCCTGACTACATGATTAGTCCAATTATAATGACATTATAGGAATAGTTTGCAATATATTTTTAGAATCTTTATATTCTTCCCAATTTTTATTTGCTATTGCTTATATTGCTTATATCATATCATACTAACGTATATTTTCGTAATTTTCCATCCCCGAATACTTTACCTGTGGATACTAAATGAAAATAATGCGATCCGTCTAGAAATAAAAATAAGTAATGAAAAACAAGTAAGAAAAAGACAACGATATACATTTATTTTTTTAAACAGAATCATACCAGAAGACAATGGAAATGAACATATATCTAATCCATATTTATTGCTAGATCATTCAATAACTAAAGTCCCATCAAGAACGAGATGTTACCTATCTGCTTATATACTATTTTTTTCTACATGTATTATTTGCACTAAATGAATTTAAAAGCCAAAAATTTAATGATAACAGATCTCTATTTCAATAAAGGAAAAACATATAGAGAAATAGCCAAACTTACACATACATCTCCAAAACAGATTAAACAAATTTTAGATAAAGAAAAAACAAGGCGACTCCACGATGAAATCATCGAAATGATCTTACAAGGCATATCAATTAAAGAAATTTCTATAGAACTTGACCTGACACCAGAACTAATAGATAAAACCTACCATCAATACCTTGCCTATAAAGATAAAGACGCCCTGATTGACTTTTGTAGCGACATCAAAGATTCACACGGTTTTCTAAAATTCTGTTCTGAGCTATATAAAAAAGGCTTACCTATATCTGAAATTGATAATATAAGGCAATTCTGCTATGATATTGATGGAAATAAAAAAAATCTTAACGATCAGATAAATATCATTAATGACCAAAGAAATACCATTCAAAATCAAGAATTTGCAATACACCAAAATCGTCAAATAATCTTTAGCCAAGAAAAAACTAAAAAAGAAAACATCAAAGAAATAGATGATACGCAAAGAGTGAAAAAAGATTTACAAGAGGAAAACAAACGATTAGGTGCACACTTATACCGAATTTTTACTTTAGTTAATCATTACGTTCAAGATCCAGAAATCGCTGAATTTGTTACAAAATTTACAAAAGAATCCAGTGAAAATGATTTAATAAATATATTTTCAAAGGATTTGATAGAAACAATATTTAACAAGATCACACCTTTAAGTTTGTATCCAAAAAATACTCAATATATAAATACATGGTCTACGTATGTAACCAGTCTTGAATCATTACGCCAACAAGACCCTCAGTTATTTTCACACATCCTGACCACAATTAAAAATAAACTTCATTTCTTTATCCTTGAACATAATCTATATTCATCTAATTCAACGTCATAAATCGAAAGTACCTCTTCTACCTAAACTCAACAATTACCAAAATAAAGAAATAGAACAATAATATGAAATAATTCTTTAAAATTATGTAACCAGCAGAGGTATTTAAAACTTATTCGAGATTAAACTGGTTCTGTTAAACTAATGAAACGTCCTTAGAAATTACAACATATAATGATATACCGCATGAAACATGATAAATTTAGTCTGAAAATAGGAATTAGAAATAATAAGTCTGATTTCAAAGTTTTGTTTATTAATGTATGACTCTACAATACCCTATATTTGGTATATCTGGATTAGGTCTTTATTAATAGTTGACTATTCTTGGTACCAATAACGTTACCAGTTTACAGAAAGTAATTTTTAGAAAAACAATACTTTGATTATAATAAAAGATGTTGTCTAACTGTTTACAGTAGAATTGGATCACTGTATAAAAATTCTACACTATTTTTCCGCATTTTTTTTGCTCCTTGTTTTTCTGAATTATGTTATTAAACTCCTATATACGAATTAATATTAACTTCTATAAGAATGTCTAATAAAAATGATAAAATAAAAACATTGCTTCCTATAGTGATGGCAACGATAATGTTAAGTACTTTGGCAACCACAGCAATTAATCCTATTTCTCTAGCAAACGCAGATGAAATTTTAGACCCGTCATGTCCGGATGGCAAGTCCATATTGGCAGATCCAATTGGATGTGCACCATTCCTCAAGGAGATACAATGTCCAGATGGTTCAAAGTCAGTATTTGAAAAACCCGTAGGCTGCGCTCCGTTAAAGTAATAAAATAAAAACCAGATCCAAGGTCTTTATTTTTTTCTTCTTTTTATAGCAACTTTACTAGGATTTAACACTCTCAAATCATCAAGAATTTTTTTGATAGGTTTTACTTGGACAAGATAATTGCTTTTCATATAATCAAGACCATGCCTGTGTTTTCGAATGGTAGGTGAAGCAATTCCGTCTTCAGCTATTATGATATCGTATCCGGAGAGAAATGCATCATATGCAGAATGTTTTACACATATGTCTG
>QCWC01000209.1 GCA_013114705.1 Candidatus Nitrosocosmicus sp.
ATTTTGATAGTCATATTTAATCATTATATATACTAATTAATAATATACTAATTAATAGTATATAAATTATTAGTCTATATGTAGAGTCAATTAGCTTTGTAGACGATCAGGTCACTAATATTATTAGCGGATAAATTCAATCCTCAATATTCTCGGTCTTGACCTTTTCAGCTTTTTTTGAAATAATGATATTTTTGAGTTTGTTTAAACCGTACCCTGTTTTTGAAGAGATTGCCATTTTATTAATCGAGGGTTCCAAATAATCCATGATTTCATTTAACTTTTGGTTATCAGCAGCATCTGCTTTTGTTAAAAGAATAAAAAGCTTGGATCTGTCCACCTTCAAATCCCTTAACACATTCCAGCTGCTTGAGTATTTTGTACCAATATCTTTTAATTCCTCTGAGGAGTCGATCAAAAATAATATCAAATCAGCTTCAAGCGATTCCTCCAAAGTAGACTTGAAAGCCTCGATCATGTAATGTGGAAGCCTGCTGATAAAACCCACAGTATCAACTAGCAAGATATCGTTTGTTTTTTCACTCGTGTTTGAAGGGTGTGATGATTGAAGGGATCTTGTTGTCGTTGAAAGGGTTGTAAAAAGTCTGGCTGAAGTTTCTTTGTTCTCTTTTGTTAGAAGGTTAAATAATGTCGTCTTGCCCGAACTGGTATAGCCAACCAGAGATACAATAAACATCCCTTTTCTTAATCTTTGTTTTCGGTATTCGAGACGTTTTAGGTGAGCGTCATAAAGTTTTTCTTTAATGAATGACATTTGACGCTTGAGGTCTCGAAATTGAACGTCAACAACGTACTCACCCATACCGCCTTTGCCCGCTCGCTCGCCACTTTTGCTCATGAGTTTAGCTTTTTCTCGTACTTGCGGAATCTTGTACTGCACTTCGGCAAGCTGTATTTGAAGTTTCGACTCATTTGTAGTGGCCTTGGAATAAAAGAGATCCAGGATGAGCCTCTCTCTATCTATTACAGGAATTTCTAAAAGGGTTTCTAAATTGAATAATTGTTTAGCACTTAGGTGTTCATCAACGATTACTTTTTCTACATCAGTAGTTTGAGAAACAAATTGTTTTATCTCTTCAGCTTTACCTGCCCCCATACCATATTTTGCACGATTCAAATACTTTTGAGTAAAAATTTTTAATATTCTGTAGTTTGGCATCGATTCGACTAATCCCTTTGCTTCTTGAATAGCAAAATTCTCCGGATATGAAACCAAAACTATATTGTGATGTTGAGGCAAATTGATGACTTGTATAGGAGTTATTATTCTTCTTCATATTAACATTACATATTTTTGCAGTAGAAATTATGACTAATTTACCAGTTGCTGCAAATAGTCAAACATAATACTTGGGCTGGGCCTTAAATCTTAAATATATTGTCGTTTAATGATCTTACATTTTGCTTTTTTGTAGCGAATAATTCTATCAGTTTAGTTAGACATGCTATAAATAGTCTATAAAGAAATGGGTTTTATATATAAAAAATTGGTCTATGATTCGTTTGAAAGCCAAAAATCATTATACGCCTATCTCAGAGGCCAATTTCATCATTTTTTTACCCTCTTTTGTCAACTTGTTGTAGGTTCTGTTTTTGACCGTGCTTCTTTCCACCAATCCCTTATCGGCTGCTTTGAGTAGTAACTTATGACCATAACCATATGCACCTAGTTTTTTCAACAAATCCCTAGTTGAATATTCCTTTTCTCCAATAGATTTTATCAGTTTGATCAAAGCTCGTTCTTCTATCATGATTTTTATCAAGTTTGCGTCACGCATGATAGTAAAGAATAGCTAAGGCTATTTATTAGTTACTTTATATGGCAACAAATAGTTATCTTTACTGCATAATCAGAGTTTGACATGTTAAATAACATCTGTTAGAATATCAGCATAGTTTAATTGAAGTTAAATAAGAAATGAGTCAAGACTAAAAAAACAGGTATAAATGTGCTCTATTCTCGATACTAGCAAATGTTGTGACTGTCTACTTAAAGCACTCATTTTTCCACAAAACTATGTCACCTATCCAGAATAATATCCTCTACAAATGAACGTACATATTTTAAAAAATAAGAAATAACATCTAACTATCATGTGTATTAAAACTTCTGCAGCAAACAGATAGGAGAGAGGGGTGGGGGATGGGGTATTGGGTATGAGGAAGAGGGAGACTCAAATAGAGAGGTTTTCACATCGTAGAGAACAGAAAAGTTGATTTAAAGAATCTCCAGTTAATCTAACCAGGCTAAAATAATTGTTTATCAATGCCGGTTTCAAGAAATTGCTCGATAGAAAAAGGTATTTTTACCCGCACTATGTCCCGCTATTCATTTTTTTACCCACTTGTCTCCATTTTTTTTATACTCTTTTTTGACTGCGGCCCAAGCGACCTTGTGGGCAACTTCTTCTAAATCATCTTTGGCGCCCCCCCTCCTCTTATCGGGATCTTTGTACTCTTTTATGGCACTACTGTGGGCTTTTTTGAAGATATGTTGAGCGTGTTCTGGAAGACTATCGATTCTTTTTTCAGTAGCTTCTGATAATTCAATATCCTCATCTCTAGATTCTTTTTTTCCCTTTTTTTCAGACATGCAATATACTTCCTCCGCCCCATGAACCTCTTTGTGAATCGTTTTGACAATGGTTAACACCAGTAAGAGTATTATTTTTTTCTCTGTCAATTGCCATTTGAATTACATGTTCCGATACCGATGAGTAAACACACATGTTCCTGCTGTTCATAATAGTAATATTCTAACAAACAATATATAGATAAATGGAAGTCTTTTCAAGAAAATGATAGAACCAAAAATTACCTAGATATTTGGTTTAGGATGTGAATATTAATAATCTAATTATTTATCCACCAAAAGAGTAATTCAAACTTTCTGTTTGTAGTTAATACAGACTAGATAAAAAATAAAGTATAAAGATCTCAATTTGAACTAGTTTACTTCGAGTTCCTTTATTTTCTCTTCTACACCTTGAACTTCCTTTTGGAGATCCTGGTGATATTCCTTCAGTAACTGTATTTTTTCCTCTTTTGTTAGAAAACTCCAGGAAGTATAACTTGAGCCGCAGCACCCGTAACTCATTATTTCACCTCCCTATCCCAATCATCGGGCATACGATATTAAATAGAGAAGATTTATTTATATATATCGGATATCCAATATTAATAGATATATGAATAGAGAGGGTGCGGGTGACTGTTGCGATATGAGGGGAATGCTGGGTTTTCTCATTCTTTTCTTGTTATCAAAAAAGCCAATGCACGGACAAGAATTAGCAGGTGAAATCGCCAATAGAAAAGGCGAAAAAAAGCCTAGTCCTGGTACTATATACCCAGCTCTTAAGAGTCTAAGAGAAGCAGGATTTATAGTCGAAGAAAAAGACGGCAAAACAATAGTTTACAGCTTAACAGAAAGAGGAGAAAACGCGTTAAAATTGGCAAAGAGAAAATTTGTAAAGACATTTTTTGGAATATTCCCTGAATAATGTGCACCTACAGAGAATTGATATTAGTAATTTTCTCGTAAGGATTTTTCACAGATAACTTTAGGACATCTGATCACGATATACTATTTTACGAAAGTATAGACTAACTAATGAACTGACGACTGCTCTGTGTATAAGTATTTCAACACTGCAAGAATTATTACACTTCCAAGATATGATTTATTCATAAAGAACATTATGAAAACTAGGGCAAATCTCTGAACCCACTAAAATAAAACAACATTTTCTGTATGATTCTTTGTTATGCACCTCAAAAATTCCTTCATCACACCATTTTATGACTATTTTAAATAAATAAAAATTAGGGAGATTCAGCTCTGGGCAGCTGCATTGTTACCTGTATTTGTTTGGCTTTGAATGTTGATGTTGTTACCAGAGCCGATTGTGTCTCCACCAGATACTACTTGACTGTTTTGGCTAGAGGATTGTGATTGGCTAATGCTTTGTTCTGCAGAGTTTTCACCTTGACCAGTTTGTGCTAATGCATTGTTTCCGCTGTTAAACTGATGCTGGAAGTTTACAT
>QCWC01000210.1 GCA_013114705.1 Candidatus Nitrosocosmicus sp.
ACTCTTCGTCTTCATCTTCTTCTTCATCGTCATCATCTTCTTCTAATTCTAACTCTTCGTCTTCATCTTCTTCTTCATCGTCATCATCTTCTTCTAATTCTAACTCTTCGTCTTCATCTTCTTCTTCATCGTCATCATCTTCTTCTAATTCTAACTCTTCGTCTTCATCTTTTATTTCCCCCTTGAATTGCTCGTTTTTATCCAAGTTTGAAGAACCATCCTCTAAATTTGAAACGCGATCATCATCATCTGCAACAGTAATTATTTCTTCTTTCCTGTTTAAAAGAACAGGAAAATATTGAATCTCCAGAGACATATTTTTATCTATACAGAGAAATAAAACCCCAAATATTAAAAGTGATCTCTATAAATTATTACAAAGTAATAAAAAAATACTAACTAACTTTGGGTTTTAGTTCTTCAGTGAAAGTATTATAGATAGACAAAGCCTCTTCTTCGCTTTTTGCACCAACTATTGTTGCTGCCCCGCTTGTAAGAAAGCTGATCAGTAATTGATTTGCATTTGATACTGTTAGGCCCAAATTACCTTTTGATTTTAACACGTATCCATTTGATTCAGCGATTTTTAATATATTTGACAAATCTACTTCGTTCGTAATTTGTGCTGGAGTAACAGTATAAGTTCTCTTTCCACGATCTCTTCCACACAATTCTTCCACCAAAATTGAGGGAATGCTGATATCTTTTTGTTCTACGTTTAATCCACATGACGGACATTCATCATGTCTATTCATTTGAATTTTATCAAATACTAAGTCATTTAGGTCTATATACAGTAATTTATTTACCAGAGACGGTTGTTGTCCGGTAGCTATTTTCACTGCCTCAGATACCTGGACTCCAGAGACAAGGTACAGTATTGACGGATGTACACCTTCGGTGCTACATGTTGGCATTTCATCTTCGGATAATTCAGGGAAAATACATCTAAGGCATGCACTTTGGTTAGGGAGAATAGTAAATACCGAACCAACCATTCCAAGAGCTCCAGCATAGATGAATGGAATCCCGAGTTTTAGACAAGCATCATTTAACGCATATCTTGCATCTATACTATCCAATGCGTCAATGACAATATCACAGCCTTTGACAATTTTCTCGGCAGTATACTTTGTAACTGAAATGGGGATAGCTTCTAACTTTACTGCAGGATTCATTTTCTGCAATCGATCCAATGCAGCTTCGACTTTTACCTTTCCTATATCCGAATCAGTGTACAAATGTTGTCTATGGAGATTAGAAATTTCTATCACGTCTCTGTCAACAATTCGAATTTTTCCTATTCCCATTCCTACTAATTGAGTTAAAACAGGGTTGCCTATTCCTCCAGCGCCAACAACACATATCGTAGTATCTTTGAGTTTCTCCATTCCAACATAGCCTATTTCTTCGAGCATAATTTGTCTAGAGTATCTAAGCATTTCTTGATTAGTTATTTCAGCTCCTCCGGCTACAGCAGGTAAAATATAGATCGAATCCCCTTCTTTTAGAGCAGAATTCATTCCTGCATTGTTAAATCGCATATTTTTTCCATTAATGTAAATGTTGATTAATGCTCTGGGCTTGCCGTTGATGTCTATAACCCTACGTTTAAAATCATCTCCCATAATATCGGATACAATATTGAAAGCTTCGTCTAATGTCGAAGCGTCGATAGACATTTTTTTTTCTCCTGCACCTTTATTCAATACTGATGGAATAACAAATTCAACTGTGGTCAATTATACATAACACCTCAAATTTTCGATTTATATCCGTTTGTTCAATGTATCATTGCCGACACAAGTCTAATATCAGGCTTTACAGAATTAGGAGTAGGAAGCAAATCTATCACAGATTCGGTAGTTTTTAATCCATTGCCTGTGACATAACAAACAATATTTTCATCCTTTTCAATTCTATTGTCCTCTATTAGCTTCTTTAGAACACCGACTGCAACACCGCCTGCAGGTTCAGTGAAGATTCCTTCCGATTTAGCAAGTAATAATATAGCATCTTTGATTTCCGCATCAGTGACTTTCTCTCCAATCCCATTAAATTGTTTTAGACGCTTTAATACGTATAATCCATCACCAGGGTCGCCAATTGCCAAGCTTTTTGCTACTGTATCAGGTTTCTCTACTGGTATCACTTCATTGGATCTATTTTTAAAGGCATCTACAATAGGTGCACATCCATTAGGTTGTGCGGCAATGATTCTTAAATTGGATATATCTGAGATCAACCCGAGGTTCATTATTTCTTCAAACCCTTTGCAAATAGCATTTAACATGGCACCACTTCCTACAGGAATTACCAGCACATCAGGAACAGTCCAGTTCAATTGTTCCAATACTTCAAATGCTAGTGTTTTGGAGCCTTCCACGTAGTAAGGTCGCATATTTATGTTTACAATTCCATAACCGTTAGAGTCTCCGATCACTGAAGCGATCCTGTTGGCATCGTCGTAAGTACCATCAACTGCTACAAATTTACCTCCATAAGATAATGCTTGAGCTATTTTAACATCTTCTATGTCCGATGGTGCAAAAATATAACAAGGCAAATTAGCTCTTGCAGCATGAGCAGCAGTAGCGGATGCAAGGTTTCCAGTAGATGCACAACCCACGGCAGCTAAATTCATTTCTTTAGCCTTTGAAACCGCTACACCTGCAGGTCGATCCTTGAAAGAAAAAGTTGGATTTACTGAATCATTCTTGATGTATAAATTCTTAAATCCACCAAGGTTATTGCCCAAGTTTTCTGCTTTTTGTAATGGAGTAATTGAACCATTCAAACTCACTATATTTTTTTTATCTTCTATAGGAAGGATTTCAAAATATCTCCAATAAGTTAAATCTGTCCGATTTTCAAAAGTATGTTTAGTTATATTATTATCTAATTTATATTGGACATCCAGTGGCCCAAAGCAATCCTCACAGATATATAAAAACCTCGGGGAATACTCTTTATTGCATTCTCTACACTTTAGCGCGCTTATAATTCCCATTATTTCCGATTATTAATTAACAATATAATAGATAAATCTCTCTAAATAATATTTAGTATTACTTAACCATCATATGTCTATCTGCCCAATTCATTGTGAAAACAAGAACGATTTCCTGTGTGACATGCGGGATTTATGGAGTTTACAAGATATAATAACGCATCAGAATCGCAGTCAACCAATATTTTCTCAACGGGTTGAATATTACCTGACTCTTCGCCTTTCATCCATAATCTGTTATGAGATGTACTCCAAAAATGGGCATTTCCTGTTTCAACAGTTTTGGACAAAGCATGTTTATTTGCATATCCAAGCATCAAAATGTCCTTTGTTTTTATATCCTGAACAACTACAGGAATAATACCATTTCTTTTTTCAAAATCGATTTTATCAATGGATTTTAACACCGCAAAGTGATTGAAGCAAATTGATATAAAAATTTATAACAATGAATCAAGAATCGCCTACGGATTCAAATAAAGTAAATTATTATGATAATAGTCGTTTGACAAACTGGCATTAGAAAGAGTTTCGGTTAAATAACACGAGATACCAAGAATAACAACGACATTACCGCATATGACAATAGACAAGGAGAAACTTGATACAAAAACCCTTCACATTGGATTTGATGATACTGATTCAATAAACGGAAGATGTACCACTCACTTGTCATTTCTAATAGCAAGAATATTGATTAAAAAGTTCAATGTAGAGTTTATCGATTTTCCGCTATTAATAAGGCTAAATCCCAATGTTCCTCTTAAAACTAGAGGTAACGGTGCAGTATGTTTAAGGATCAAAAGCAATAACAATGAAAAAATCAAGGAAGAAGTTTCACAAATTATAGAGAATTATTCGGATATAGGCGATGGTGCAAATCCAGGTTTAGCTTTCTATGAAGAAAATAACATTAACAAAGACTTATCACAGTTTAGCAAAAATGCAATGGATACTATATTAAGTAAACAATTAGCCATAAAAATAGCAAAAAAGTACAATATGCAATTTCGAGTCTACGGGAAAGGCCATGGAATTGTA
>QCWC01000211.1 GCA_013114705.1 Candidatus Nitrosocosmicus sp.
AGAGGTACAAGATACTGAATTTTTATTCGATAATGGGCTCGTAGCTCAGTTTGGATAGAGCGCCTGCCTTCTAATAGTTCTTCTATGAAGAAAGCCGGAAGTCGAGGGATCGAAGCCCTCCGGGCCCGTTTCAGTTCTGAATCGATATCCAGCATCTTTGTGTTAGGACAAATATGCTGGCAAGTCTGTTTTCTCACTTTATCTATGTATTAAAGCCCCCGAAACCAAAAGACAGTATCCAGAACGCTTTAAGGTATAACTGGATTTCGAAAATGGATGGTTCCACCGTAGAGGAAAAAGTAAAAAAACTTTATGAGAGGATAAAACAGAAAGACGGTTTACAATGGTTTCAAACCTCTTTAATAAAATTTTTCACTTTTCAATAGGAAAGAGGAGTAAGAAAAGAAGTTACCGGATCAACGATAAAAAATTAATTAAAACCACTCAGTCTTTTTTGTGATATGAACAGTATCGTGGCAAATTGGAAACTTATTACTAGAATGCTTCCAAGGGCAAAGTTATTTGGAGATGAAAGGCCGCCTACAATGACAGAAATCCAGCAAATATCGACATATCCAGACAAAAGGATAAAGCCCATAGTATCTTTGCTTTTGTCGTCGGGTATAAAGATAGGGACATGGAATACCTTAAGTGGAAACATATTATTCATTTAGAAAATGGCTGTGCTAAAATTATAGTCTATGCCGGTGAAGAAGAAGAGTATCTTAGTTTTGTTACACCAGAATGTTTTAACTATCTGTAGGAATATTGATATTTTCCAAGACCAATAAAAAAATGAATGAAAGTTAATGTTCAAGCCTCAATAAAATATAGTTTTTAGATATACAGACATGGTCCTCTCCGTCTATTACTTCAGTTTGACCGCAGTCATTTCCATGTTCATCTTCATATTCAAAACAGATGATATAGACAACTGGTGGAATTGAATTGGTATTAATAAGACTACCACCGTCTTTTAATCCTCTTTCTGCGCATTCTTGGAACATAGTTGGAACTTCACCTAACTGATTAAAGTTGTTTTGATGTTTTACCTCATGCACCGTATATATCCTCGGTTCTATATTTTCAATTGTTGTTCCCTGTTCTGACCCTTCAAACTCTTGTATCTGTGTATTCTAATCTAAAACTTCAATGTCAAACATGTCTTGTAAATTCCGACATGATAGTGAACCGCCTATGGTTGGGCCATTGCATGAGAGCCATGATGGAGAATCATTTTCTAAGGATTGGCATTGCATTATTTCTTCTATAGCACCATCACCAGAAATATCATCACATCCAAAAATCTGTTTCTTTACAGTCAGAGAACTATCATTTGGGGCTTCAGTTGTTTGTGCTTGCTTTGTAATATTTGTTATACCTAATTGGTTATTTAGTTCGTTCTCATTTTTACATTCTGTATCTTTAGTACATTTGTTTTCCTGTTCAATTTCTGCTTCAATTTCTGCCACGTTTTCCTGAGCAAATACCTGGTTTGAAGAATACATCCCACTAAGTAATATTAAAGAAAGGAAAATCATTCCAAATACTGCAAAAACGTTAGTTTTTGATATTTTTGATTAATCATTTAAATTAAAAAAAGTATTTAGAGTTTGTCGAACTCTTTTCAATATATTACTTCTGTAATTAAGCATATTAATTTTTTCGACTTCTGTAACATAGTTTATTATTTCTGGAGAAAAATCTAAACAAAAAAAGTTATGAATATGTTTCAGTATATTCTATTCTGGCGGAATACTTACTTCTAATCCTACTTCCTGAAGACATTGGATTAATTCATTATATTGGTCCTCTGAGAGTGGATTTGTATTTATAACAGTAAGACTACCAAACGCTGTGTTCAATATGGCGTTGTCAAGTTGTACCGAAGATTCCCCTTCATCACGTTCACCGATAAATTCACATACCTGTTCTAATGTGGTAAATGGAGCTTCACCTGCAGCCTGAGATAACGCTTCAAGAAAACTGGCTATTTGCTCTTCACTCAGAATGTTGGTAAAGCAAGTTTCACATGTTTGTGTTTCTGGTTGTTCTTCTTGAACCTTTGTAATATTGGTAATGGTTAACTGATTGTTTATCTCGTTCTCGGTTTCACATTCACTATCTTTTTTACATTTATTATCTTGTTCAATTTCCGCTTCAATTTCCGCCTCATTTTCTGTACCAGTCTGATTTTCTTCTGCATATACAGAAGTATTGATGTTTGTTGAAATAGATAGTATTGATGCAAGCAAAGTTACAGATAATACCGTAAAGAGTAAAGATTTTTTCATGTTTGAAAAGAATATTTCTGATACTTAGTATAAAGTGTAAAAAGATTTTTGCAAGTGAGTTAAAAGATGGTTCAGTCAGTTCGTAATCTGCCAGTAATAAGACAGTATATGGGTATAGAAAACTAAATTTTTCTGGTTTTCTTTTCCGTAAAATGTACTAATATGTTTATATGGACACTAATATTATCACGATCGCCAGTATTTGTCGTCATAACGGATATTGGCAAAGCATTTCCAGTTTCAGTCTGAATCCCTAACCACTCATTCAGACTGGAACTTTATCGAATGTACTGTTTTATAGTATGTTGAACAATAAACTATATCCTGCAATCTTTCACGGCAGGAGTAAACATACATCACCCCGGTTCCAGTCTGAAATCTTCTCATTCTTTCACTTTCAGGCTGGAACCATTGTTATCTAGTCTTTTTTGTATTTTTTTAGAATAACGAAAAGAACAATTCCAGACAAAAAAATAGAATATAAGAAGTCAAGAAAAGAGAATGGAAAAGAATTTTTTTAAACATAAGTAATAAGATTTTCTGAGCTTGGAAAGTGAAGAGTAGAAAACGTGATCATTTCCAAAGATGCTACTTGATTATTAAAATCAATAAACCTTTTACACAATAAATTAATTCGGTTTAAATGGAAACTTAAGAAATTTGTCTCATCTAAAGACACTCTCAAAGTACAGAACAGACGTTTAATAGATGGAAGAAATCCAATAAATTCCGAACTTCACATACAAAAGGGTAATCATTTTAGTAAACAGAATTCAGACAAATACATCCATCTTTTGTCTAAAATAAAAATTTATATGTTATTGTAGCAAAACTAATTAAATTGCCAGATAATAACAGGTAATAATGACCAAGATTATTTTAGCAAAACAGATGAATAATAAATTATGTTGAAAAAGTACAAATGATTGTTGTATTACCCACTTCGGATTATCTTACCAAAAAAAAGAATAACTGCATCTATTATTGATGAATTTTTATCAAAAACAGATTGGATGTAAAGACTCAAATCTATGGATTCTTTCGTAACTAGGTGACAAATTTTGGAACAATCATTCAAAAATTGAGCGTAGAAATATACTAGTTGCCAGACAATTTGAGTCACTAATTTGTAAATATGGAAAACATTCAACCTATTCAGAGGGTGGTACATGGTATCAACAGGCCTGCGGTGTACTCGGACTAAAACACTATCTACATTCACCATATGAGAAAAGTGTTGTTAAAAGAGTAAATTTTTGGTAAAGGTGTAAGATGGAATAGCTGATTTTGACGAGTACCATCATGTACTATAAAAAATGACTGTAATATGGGTCACAATTACAATTGGAATATCCTTTTCTATATCAATATATGACTATCCTAAAAATAATAATTTCAAAATAGAATTAGGAACAGAAGAAATTAACTTAAATTAACAGAACCAACCACACTGACTATCAATTAATATTCAATAAAATTCCTAGTTAATAAAACATCGTAATTTTTTAATTCACTCACTCACTCAACGAAATGAGATTCAATCTCGTTTAATCTTTCAATGGACCCATCACATTCTCGGATGGACGAATATTCTGATTCGGTTCTTACTCTTTGCAGGAAAGAAAGAATCTCCTCATTTAAAACACCATGCTTTACATCATAATCTATACTTCTGTAAACCTGATTTATCTTTCCATATTTTTTGTGTATTCTTTTTTCAAATCTTGATGCATCTTCTGGAAGT
>QCWC01000212.1 GCA_013114705.1 Candidatus Nitrosocosmicus sp.
GTCTGGTATAAGAAAGATTGAGACTAAATTCTTCTTAATATTTAATTAAATGAAAAAAAGAAGTATGGTAATTATTTTACCGCTACTGTACCAACCATTGCAGGATGTAAGGTACAGAAATAAGGAAAGTCTCCGGCATTATCAAATTTGTGTTCAAATGTCTTTCCCTTGCTTGTAAGGGCAGTCGGACCAGCTAAACCAGAATCAAACAGTTTTCCAGCATCAGATGCACCTAAGGATCCAGATGTAACTGTATGAAATACTGTATCATCATTTGTCCATACTACAGTTTGACCAACAGTTATCTCAATAGGATTAGGACTGTATGCATCGTCAGTAAGGGTAGAAGCCCCAGGTACTATAGATGCTTGTACTTTATCTCCTTGAGCAAAAATACTATTGTCTGTACTTGTACTCACCCCAATTGCTATCACACTAAGAATTGCAAGTAGGCTCGCTGCAAGATAAATTGTTTTGCTTACCATTCTAATCAAAGAAAGATTTATTTTCACTGTAATAAATATTATAAGAAATGAATATCTAAAATGCGTATAAGTAAGGATGATATTTAGTATTAGGAGCGTTATGGTTCCTCATAATCAATATCGTTTATAATGTCAAAATGAATTATTTTAATAATAATAAAAGAAAAAACAACCATATTTCATCCTATATAGTAACATAAAAAATATTTAGGTACATAATCAGAAGTTGCGTATATACAAGAAATTTAATCCTCTATATCTACTTCTAATTGCTGGTTAATATCGTATTCACCTATTCTTTGAACAGTTATTTTAATATCCCATGTACCCTCTTGACTCAAAAAGCTACCCGTAATTGAATATTTTCCTAGATCTATCTTGTCCATTGTTTCTACAATGGGTCCTAGATTTTTGGAAGGATTATTAAACTCCAGGAATATATCCCTTATGTTTTCTACAACGGTACCATTTGTATATAATACAGAAATGTTAAACGTATTTTGACCAATCTTAAATGGAATAATATCAAATTTGAGATCGATATTGTCTGTGACTACTGTAATGTTATGAGAGTAGCCTAATGTGGTATTCTCAACCAGTTGTGGACTATGACTTTGATTACTTTTGTTGTTGCCATCAGGAGCGACGGTAAAGACGTAGGATCCTTTGGTGATGTGTCCATCATCTTTTGATAATACGGCCCAGCTAACGGTATAAACATCTGGTATTATTTTTGACTTGTCCACTGACACTGAGAGAGATTTGGGTGAATCTGATACTGTTAAATCATTATTATCGATCCTTTCATTATTTGAGTTTACTACTTTTATACTACTTGCCCTTATCTCCGGAGATTCTGTAAAATCGATGACAATTTTATCTGGCAGTGGCTGTTGTGATGATAATAAATTATCAAATACTTCATTAGGAGCCGGTTCATAGGTAACTGGACTAGCATGACCATAAACGGGATTGTAAGACATATTTATATTGGTAACATATACGATTATCACAAGTATTATAATAGTAGTGGATAAAGGAAGCAAAATAGTTCTCATATTTATTTTTTACATGGATATATTATAACAGTTCCTGTACAACATTCGAAGAGAAAGAAGAACTAACTTGAATGATATCTAAGGTCGATAATAGAATTGGTGTTAATCTTGTATATGTGAATAATTGTCAAGTAGCAAACCAGTATTCGAGGATTGTACAGATTTATTTATAATAAAGTATCATCTATGAAAATTACATGAATAAAGTTCATTTAACCTTTGTATGTACTATTTTCGCACTATCGATATTGGTAGCTCCCGTATTGCAATTTTCAAACGCTCATCAAAGAGCCCTCTATAATATAAATGGTAAGGATATGCTGTTTGTCATCGGTTCTGCAAACGAACCACTAAATGTGGATGATAAGACAAATGTAGTATTTGATGCTTATTGGCCAAATGCTTCTGATCCCACTAGTACTGACGCAAATGGTACCCAACCCGTTTCAGGATTAGAAGGTATGTTAAAAGTTGAAATTTTAGCTGGTGATAAGAGCATGACGTCAAATTTGGACCCAGCTTTTGGAGAGGTCGGAAAATATGAGTCGGAAACTTTCTATCCAACAATTCCAACAACATTCAACTATCGAGTATTTGGCGACATTAATGGTACAGCATTTGACGCGACATTCTCATGTCGACCAGCAGGTGGAGAAGCAGCCCCGTCTGACAATTCAACCGTTGAAATTTCTGAAAATGTTGTTAGGAAAGCGTTACAAGGAGGTTTTGGATGTCCATCTGAGAGAATAGGTTTCCCCGAACAATATATTTCTCAATATGAGATAAGCCAGGAGCTAAATAAGACCTCCAACTAAACTTTTTTTAGAATATCAGTAACACTTCTAATTCTAATTCACATGTCATTTTTTAGAATAATCACATTCCTTTTAGTTATATCATTTATTTCACTTTACTTGGTTAATTTCAATATATCTGCATCTGCCCAAGTTGAAACTATATTTGATAATACTGAGTCGACTGAAGCCGTAACATCTGTAAATGATGCAATTTTGAAATCATTGGTAATCATATCTCAAGTAGCAGTTTTAGGAATAATTTTTAATTACTTTATCTTTGGCAGATTTCTCAACAAGAAAAGAGGTGGTAATAACATCCTATTAGAATCAATTCAACAAGATGCAAGAACCCTAAAAAGGGTCACTTTTATCGTGGTACTTTGCTCTATTTCTATAGTATTTTTTTCGACTTGTATGATATTACTTCAATCGTATCAACTGTCTGAAAATTTAGATCTGGATATATATTCTGCATTTGATATATTATACACGACTTCTGTAGGACAGGTTTGGATGTTACGAGTTGGGACCTCTTCAGCAATAATAGTGATGATGATTATTTCTTATGCTATATCTGGAACAAGAAAAAAAAGAGACAATCAAGTAAGCGAAGAAAACCCAGATAAGAATGCATTAAATAAAATAGATTACTTTAGTAACAACAGGCTAAGTCAAATGATACTATTGGCGGTGATAGTCTTGTCTTCAACAAATCTTTTCTCTAATAGTATGGTTAGTCATAGTAATTCGCTATCATCATTTTCTACTATTGCAGTGTCCATGGATTGGATTCATTTTATGGCAGTATCTATGTGGATAGGTGGATTATTTTTTCTTTCATTAATTTTTCTCAAAAACATCATGCTTGTTGACTACGACGGCAAGCCAAATAGTATCAATACGATTCCGAATGTTTCTAATAATATTATGAGCATTCATGACATATCTATTTCTTTGATGAATTTTTCATTTATAGTTATTATTGCACTCTGTGTCATTGGGATTTCTGGACTTTATCTAAGTTATGTGCACCTTCAAAACTTAAATTCATTGATTGATACGGTTTATGGGAAAATACTTATTCTTAAACTAGGCTTAGCATTTCCCCTAATTTTTATTGGACGCTATAACCAGATCAAGATATACCAATATACATCCCTGGTTTCCAATCTTTTAAAGGATATTGATAAAAACACTAGAGATGATTACATAGTACATCAATACAGAGAAACGAGAACCACTTCATTTATTGTACTCCGCAAATCTCTAAAACTAGAATCGATTTTAGCGTTATCTGTTCTTATTGTGGCATCATTTCTTTCAGTGACATCACCCCCATCTTTAGAAGCCACGGATGAAGATTCAAGTCTTAATCAGAATATTCACATGAGTAAATCAAACAATTCATTGTTCTTTTACCTAGTCATAACTTTAGCATTGATCATATCCATATTTGGAATAATAAATTTCAGAAAGAATCAAAAAAGGATAGAATCAATATTTGACTTGATGCGTGATAATTAAGAAAACTTTGTCATTTTTACATGACTTTTGAACTAGTTATGACTTATTCGATTTTTATTTTTACATATGGCACATCTCATAAGATATAGAAGAAATAAATGATTTCGTAATTAGCTATATAACCAGATCCACTAAATAGAATAACAACCATAATAGTTGTATC
>QCWC01000213.1 GCA_013114705.1 Candidatus Nitrosocosmicus sp.
ATATCTAAGTCAATAATTCCTGTTTCTTCCTGAACTTCCCTTTGCAATGTTTGGATTTCATTTTCACCTCTCTCTTTATGGCCCTGGGGAAATCCCCAAAATCCCCGTTTATTTCTCAAAAGGAGAAATTCGGAATGATCTTTATTGAATTCCGTTGATTGATATCTTATTATTCCACCAACTGAAAGCTCTATCGTCACTCTTCTCTATCCCAATTACGTATTTTGTAAGTTAATAAATATAATATTGTTTCTATGCTTATTGTCCATTTTAGCCATTTATTCTAATTCCACCCTCAGTTCTTAAACGATCCGCTAAACTTTTCATCTGACGGATTCTCTACGTGGTCAATATTTAGGTCAATTCTGCGGAGCTTTGATGCTCATAAATTGATGGCATGGTAGAAGGAAAACCTAATTTGGTTCGTAATGTATCTAATTATTTCGCAATTGAAAATATTTCCCTGCATGTAAATTTGCATGGGGTTTGAAATTCACAAATCAATGTAATACTCCAAGCAAAATCCCTAATTTTTTCATACATGTATTAACCAGGACGAGAAAGTTACGGTGAATACTGATTTTAATAGGGCAGTGTAGATATATTATCATGTCAAACTCATTGCCCTTTTTGAGAGAAGTGATAATGGATTACGATAATTATTTATCATTTTGCGAATACACGAGGTCAGAACTTGAAAGATTTGATAAAGAATTTGTACGAGAATCTGTCAACTTCTTTGAGAAACATAAAAATGATGCCGATTCCAGAGTTTGACCCAGATAACCTAAAGTTTGTCCCATATGATGCACAAAAGCATGTGTTACCAAATCTAAACTTTGCACAATCAAATGGCGATGACCCGTTGGATGTTCAAAATTACTATGATAATATCATGACCGGAAAATATCACCCAAGTGGATTGACTTATGTTCTAAAATATGAAAAGAAACATATAGGTTTCTTTGTAGTTGGGTTAACTACTATAAGGCAAGAGCATAATCCTGGGATTCCAAGACTGGAAGGAAAGGATACGAATGACTTTACAAAAGGATTATTGATAGATAAAATAGGGATAGATCAAAATTATCGATGTTTCAGAATTGGCAAATACATTTTGCAGTTTTGTATAGGTCTTGTCAAGTCTATCAACACTAGTAGTCAAATCAGAGTCATCATATTTGAGACTACAAATTCGCTTGCTGAAAAAATCTATCATCCCAAATATAGATTCAACTATGTCAAAAAAAATGAAAATATTGTATGGGCATACAAGACAATTTGTTAATTTTTTGCTAAACAGGACCAGATTAAAAATATACCACCCGATTAAAATGGAGTAGAATATTCCATATCCGAATACTCGCACAGGTTTATGCAATCGTAATTAGTATTGATTCCTTGGATTTGACTGAAATTTCTTGAGAAATTAATTTTCCATGAAATAATTATTTTCATTTTGTTTAATTTGGAAACGAATCATTTGAGTTTTCGAAATTAACTCTGTTAAGTTCACATGTGTAATTATTCTGAACCTCGAGCTAAACAAAAAACCCAAGTACTGTTTAAGAAGACTTCGATTTATATTACCAGTCATACCAGATTAGATTGTTTGCATTATGATCCCAACAAGATAGCAAATTACTCGTGTTCCCGTGTAAAATCTATTCAAGTTGGACTGCTGTCATAATGCAAATATACTTCTTAAAATGAGGACAATAGATCCGTTGAACTTACCATTTTTAGTTTATTACAAATCCAAATGATAATTCTAGACCAAACAAAAATACGCACTAACCATGTACTGGTAACCAGTATATAATCCCATTACATGAGAAGTTCAAATAATAAAACTCATGCTAACCGGACCTTTTGATTATGTGATAACCAAATTGCGTTTTAACCGGTTCGGGAGTTACCTCGCCTTTTTTTAGCTTGAAAGCGGCATCCTCGAATGGTTTTACCATCATACCTCGTCCAAAGAATCCCAAATCACCCCCTTTTTTTCCGCTTCCCTTGTCTATAGAAAATTCTTTAGCCAAATTTGCGAATCCTTCTCCTTTTTTTAATTTCTCCAAGATCTCCAATGCTTCGCTCTGTTTTTTTACCAATATATGATAACACTTTATTTTATCACCCAAATTAAATTCTTTTATTAAATTAGAAATTCACATATAATAAATTTTGCAGACTGTATTGCTTTCTTGACTGAAGTAAGTCAAGTTTAACAAGATAATGCGGGCCCCGGAAGCAGTACAAATGGATTCAGATTTCGTACTAAATGGTATAAAACACATTTACTCATCGAATCGAGTCAATATTTTATAATTGTTTACTAGTACTAATATTTTAAGATTGAAAGATTTCTTTCGAAATGAATTCGAAGGGTATTAAAATTTAATCAACTTGTCGTTAATATTCTATATTTCAGACCGGTTTACATATTACTATGGGGAGGACTTTACTCGGCTATCCTTACAATAAACCGGTTCTAAAACATTCGAGGTCAAGTACAATAAAGCAAAGACACCGATACAAAATGTTGCCTATAATGCAATCTAAAAATAATTGGGATTTTGCCAATCAATTGAATAACTTATTAATTTGTTCATATAATGAGTAATTCATGGACGGGCAGAAAGTTGCTATTGTTACAGGAAGTTCTAGCGGAATTGGTTTTGAAACTTCTTTATTATTGGCCAGGTCAGGATACGTAACTTTTGCAACCATGAGAGACTTACGAAAAGGTGGTTTACTTAAGAAAATTGTGATAAAAGAAGAGATACCCCTAACGGTTAGCCCACTAGATGTTACAGATCAGTACTCTGTTTCAAAAGGTATCGGATCTATATTTAGGAAAGCAGGCAGAATTGATATACTAATAAATAACGCCGGATATGGACTAACAGGAGCGTTTGAGGATCTTTCTATCGAAGAAATTAGATCACAATATGAAACAAATTTTTTTGGTTTAATTAGAACTACTCAAGCTGTATTACCGATCATGAGAGATCAAAAATCGGGTATCATAATTAACATAAGTTCAGGCCTCGGTAGATTTGGAATTGCAACAAATTCTGCTTATGTCAGTTCAAAGTTTGCCGTTGAAGGTTTAACCGAATCTATTTCCTATGAGTTGGAACCATTTGGTATTCGAACAATCATCATAGAACCAGGAATAATTAAGACCAATTTTCTAAATTCATCTAAATTGGCCCGTAAAGCAAGGGATCCAAACTCACCCTATAAGAATTTCATGCAGAATTCAGAGAAAGGAATAAACAAATTGAACGAGAGCGGACAGGACCCAGGAATTGTAGCAAACATCATAAAGGAATCTATAGAAGATACTAATCCTAGGTTACGCTATTTGGCAGGTAAGGATGTTGAACAAATAATGGAAATTAAAAACAAGTTATCAGATGAGGATTTTCATAGTATGTTAAAAAAAATGGGAGATTAGACTAAAATACTTCTGGGGTGGATCTGATAGAAAATCCTAATTCATTAGACTGCATCACATAAGCTAGATTAAGTAAATAAAGCAAACTATTTTTTGAATACATACATAAATTGAAAACCAAATATTCGGATCATTTGCTGCTACTAGCGCTTTAAGCTTCGATACGCCGAACTTGTCAAAATAGTGATTTGCAAATACTGTTTGATTGGGCTATTATAGTATTCTTTTTTTGTCAGGAGGGGCGTATGATCATAGTGGTTGTTTCTGAAAAAAATAAAATCATTGGAATAACGACGACCAGAATATTTTTTATGCTGTGTTGATGACGACCCGATTTACTCCCACATTCATATTATATGATTTATCATTAAACAATATACAAACTGATTACGCTATCAGAGGGGATTACCCCATGTACTACATTGTTTATTCTAGTAGAGTTAAATATCTCAATAGTACATTTAGTATTATACATATGCCGAGATCAAACGCAGCGGAGTTGATAACTCTTCGAGTAAATATCGTTAAAGAACTTAGGAATAAATGGAAAAAGGAGA
>QCWC01000214.1 GCA_013114705.1 Candidatus Nitrosocosmicus sp.
AGAAATAGTAGATGCAATAAGTATTATCTTGCGTATTCTTGGTAAGACAACTGACAAATTTCCTGTTCTATTGACGGGTCTAATTACAAAGATTACAACAAATGTAGTACTCCACCATAAGAGAGAGAAGATCAAATGGATACCTTGGATTAGTGCAATAAATTCGCTAATCAAGATGACACGATAATTACTCCCTAATCAAATTTCTAAATGTTTCTAAAGTCTATTTGATATAATTCAGATTTGGCACTAAAAGAATAAATTATTTTTCAACCAGTTATTTAGCCTAAGGATTTGTACAGGAGTTAGTTGGGCAATCCTAATGGAAGCGATATCAGAAATAGCAGATATATCTAAATTGTCTTTGTAATGCTTTTTATAATACTTCAAAACAAATGAGACCGTTTTTTTCCTGAAGGAAAATAAGAATTGTATATCATTTATGATCTGTATATCTAGAGGAGAATTCTTTGGGCATATTTCTACTAAAAGTGAATCAACCTTAGGTTTTGGAGAAAACGACGATGCAGGAACTTTGAGCAAAACGGTAATTGAAAACCTATATTGAGACAAAATAGAAATTGCTCTATAATTTTCTTCTCCGGGTTTGGATAGGAGTTTTTCGACAAATTCTCTCTGGAGCAAGATAATTCCACGTTTGAATCGTTTCTGACATAACCATGACAATGCTCTCCTGCTTTCATAATAAGGCAAACTTGAAAAGAAAACATCAAATTGGATATTCAATTTTTCATTTAGACCATCGAGGTTGAACAACTCTAAATTTTCAAATTTCAAAAGTTTTTTAGATCGTTCATATACCTTTGAATCCAATTCAAACGAGTGTACGAACCTAGATATTTTACAGAGCTTCTTAGTCAAAGCTCCATTGCCTGTTCCCACCTCATAAACTACATCTTCTTTGCCAATTCGAGCAAGTTCTACTATATTATCTATGGTTTTTGTATCGACTAGAAAATTCTGGCCCAAAATTGATTTATGCTTCATTTGACAATTGAAATTTATTAAATACCGGAATTCACATTCAGAACCATTTGGATATATTATTTTCTGACAAAAATATTCATTCGAGTTTCTCCTGAAATCTCATCATAAATTCTTTTAGCAATTAACTTTGGTGCATCACGTAGTCCTGTCCTTTCCTGTAGGTCCAAAAAGGACTCAAATTTGCGCTTTTCTCGTTCTTCTAAGATAGATTTCATGTAAGTTTTCCCTATACCGGGAATAAGTTCCAAGGAATGAACCCGTGGAGTCATAGGTTGAGAAGAATTAAAGTAATCTATAAATCGCTTTTCATTAACAACTACAATTTTTTCAATTACTGTAGGTAATTCATTTTTTGCTGATTGAGATATATGAGTATAGTCCAATCTCCCCAATACACTTACAATTTTTTCCCTTCCATCTTTGCCGATATATACGCGCTCACCAATGCTAAATTTCTCATTATTGACCCCCAGCAATTCCAATAAAGTCAAATGTTCTTCCCCAACCGCATGAATAATGACTCCTTCTCTCATTCTAACAATCGAAGATTTCCCGTTTTGGATGTAATCCAAAATATAGGCGTATTCTTCGAATTTGCGAGGAGCAAAATTATCTCCATGTCTGCCGTAATTATCTCTATTTGAATTAAACCTCGACAAGATACGTTTACCTTTACTATTATACTTAGAAACGACTTTTTATTTAACTTTCAACGTTAGATGGAGATTTTACTACTTCGGCTTCTTCCTTGTTCTTTGAAAGTAATATTGATTTAATCTTTTCTAACTTTTCTGTTACTATTAATTTTTTCCAGCCGAAAGTAAATGCTCTCAACTCCTCAATCGACCTTGGCATGACATTCACCAATTCTACAGATTCTTCGTTTGTTAAATCGCTCTCAGAAGCAAGTTTGTCGACCATCTCTTTTGCATGTTCGTATTCAACTTTTGAAAACTTTTTGGAATAATCATAAGTCCATCGTTGAATCTGATCCATTTCATCCATTGGTATTGTTTCTAAGATCTTTTTTACTTCTGACAAAGTGACAATCTCTCTTTTTATTACTTCTGGCAAATCCATCACACACTTTATTCTTAACTTGTTATTGGTCGAATGTGATTAAACTTTGTTTGCAAGTATTTCGGCTTGCTGCCAAATTTGACCATTACCTTTAATGTACGTCTACCAACCTCTTCTACAATTCCCACTTTACCTTGGAAGCGCCTATGTGGCATAGTATTATGTTCACTTGGGTCGATATCCACAACTACTTTATCTCCTCGCTTGTATTCGATTAATAGATAAGATACCCCGGTAATTCTATTATCTTTTGTCAGTACCGACCTAGATTTTCTCCTAGTTCCGTGAGATGAAGGCATAATTCTCTTTTGTGAACACCCTAATAAATATTATTTACAATAGATATTTGTCAGTGCTAAACTTTTTTAGGATCGGTAATCCCTGATTCGTCTATAGAAAACACTATTTCACTTTCAGGATGATTTGGCGAGTCCACCATTCTGGCTATTCTATTCCTGTTGGATTTTCTAAGAAAAATTCTATAGGTGCTTGAATGAGCAAAGACGTTTCCACCAGCGGCTTTGAATGAAATACTTCCGAAACCTGTTTCTGGAGAAGACTGTACTTGATTGGCGAGCAATACAGCAATTTGATGTGTTTGAGCTATTCTCATAATAGAATGTACCAGTTTATTCAATCTTTGTTGCCTAAATGAGAGTGCAGATAGTCCGAGAAACTCAGAACGATACAAAGCGATAGCAGAATCAATTATTAGCAGCTTTATATTTTGAGATTCAATTATGCGGCGAGATTCAGACAGAATAAGTTCCTGATGTGAGGAGCTATAAGCTTTTGCAACAATGATATTATCAAGTATTTGGCTTGGGTTTTGACTTCTAGCTCTGCTTATTGTTTCGATTCTCTCTGGCCTAAAAGTGTTCTCAGTATCAATAT
The DNA here is from genome assembly GCA_013114705.1 of Candidatus Nitrosocosmicus sp. Lineage (GTDB taxonomy): Archaea > Thermoproteota > Nitrososphaeria > Nitrososphaerales > Nitrososphaeraceae > Nitrosocosmicus. The sequence continues at coordinate 2,983 of QCWC01000214.1, forward strand.
ATAGAGCTCCACCATCGAGTCCTCCTTGCTTTCGATTTAGTTGAACTGTAACACTTGCAGTATGACACAATTGTGTTTTTCCCGAGCCAAATTCCCCGTAAACCTCGGTGATTGCGCCTGTTTCTATTCCACCACCTAACAGCTTATCAAAATTCTGGGACCCGGTCGAAATCCGACCGATTTTTTTTCTCTTGTCATATATGGTAGTTGCCGGAGTAAACCGCTTTTCCATTATTCCTATATCCTCCAGGTAAGATATAGCTTGATTATATATGAAATTAGAATCATCCATGTTGATTCCCGACTTTATAGACAATTCAAATGGCCCTTCTGTCACTATATCTTTGATGGACAGTAATCCAGATTCCTTTAGCTGAGAAAGTAATTCAGCAGAGAGATCACTCAACATCTCAACGGAAAAAGATTCTTTCTTTGATTTCTCATTAAATGACGAATTATCAGGGTCCAAACCATCATTCAAAGTATAGAATAGGTTTGCCAACCCCAATATTTCAATAATACTAAATAAATAAATTGAACAATATAATGGATGAATATATGTAAAATTATTATTATATTAAATGACTCTTGTTTAAACACTCAATATTAGTTTATTGCATTTTATCAAACAATATCACGGTAGAAATAAACTATATTAGATTAACGAGTAACAGAGAAGGTTAGACGTGATAGTTGACCTAAACTTGAAAGATAAAAAGGTGCTTGTCATAGGTGCGGGCAGAGAAGGCTCCAAAAGAATTGAGAATCTTTCAAAACAGGGTTGTCAAATCATCGTTCTAAGCGAGGCTGTCAATGTATTGTTATACGAATTAGAAGATGTTGGAAGACATCCGATAGTAATTATTAGAAGAAGAATCAAGGATATAGATTTTCTAGACAAATTTAATGATATTTTTCTCATACTTGCAGCTACTAATGATCAGTCTCTCAATATGACCATAGTAAAAGAAGCTAAAAAAAGAAATATTCTTTCTTATAGCATTGACGACCCATCGTCTGCC
>QCWC01000215.1 GCA_013114705.1 Candidatus Nitrosocosmicus sp.
TCTCAAATTATGCTGAAAGGGCCAATAACTTCAATTTATGGTGGATTCAAGTACATTACTATTACCGATGCATGAATAGAGCGATGATTCTGTGCCGCTTCTTTTCTTTCAAAGTCAATATACGGACAGATTGAAATCTATTTCTGGTTATTCCAACCGCTTTAGATTTTTATGCAATGCATAATTGCATCACAATGAGTAATTAAAATTCATTGTAATTAGTCAAAAGTATGACATAGGTTATAAAAGTTCAATGAAATAAATGAGCGTCTTAGCTGCTAAAGAAATAATAAGTTCAAATGAACTTTATTATGGTAAAGTATATACGAAACAATATTTCGATAAGTGTTACATTTTATGTCTATATTATTGAATAGTGGAAATGAGGCCAGAATATAAATAACGTGCAAACCTATTTTTCTTGTGGAAGTACCAATTGAGCAGATTTTGCAAGATTTTGCAGTTATAATGATAATCGCCTCTATTATGACCCTGATATTTTATAGATTGAAACAACCAATAGTGATCGGGTTTATTGTTGCAGGGATAATAATTGGACCGCATACCCCCCCTTTCAGTCTCATCCATAATTCGGACGTTCTTAATTTGTTTGCAGAGATGGGAGTGATTCTATTGTTGTTTACTGTTGGAATGGAATTTCCAATTCAGAAATTGAGAAAAATAGGAAGAAAAGCAATGATAATTGCCTCAAGTGAGGCGTTTGGAACTCTGGCCATAGGATTCTTTACGGCACAGACACTAGGACTTGGATTTTACGATAGTTTATTCATAGCCCTCGCAATATCAGTAACAAGCACCGTTATTGTCATGAGAGTTTTAGGAGAACTAAACATGATGAAAGAGGAATCTGCAACATTGATCCTTGGAACGGCTATCATAGAAGACATTTTAATAATATCGCTATTGGCAATATTCCAATCCTCTGGAGTAAGTGGTGACATTTCAATCAACGAAATAGTAATTTCAATTGTAATTACCATAGGATTCATAGCTGGTGTGTTAATAGTAGGTTCAAAAATTGTGCCAAAGCTAATAGATGTTGTTGCAAGAACAAATCAGCATGATGTTTTGATTGTTGCTGCAGTAGGTGTTGCCTTTGGATTTGCTTTCATATCTTTTCAGCTAGGCATCTCAGTGGCAGCTGGCGCCTTTTTTGCAGGAGTTTTGATTGCAGAATCAAGATCGCATGCGGTAACAAGCGTTTTGGCCACACCAGTTAAAGATATTTTTGCAGCATTGTTCTTCGTATCCGTTGGAGCGTTGATGGACTTTAAGCTCATTCCTATGTTCATTGTACCTGCTTTGATATTAATTGGAGTTTCAATAGGTGCAAAATTCTTGACAGTTTATTTATCGTCCAGGCTTCAGAAGATAAGCAATATGACTTCGGCCCGCACAGCAGTAGGGTTATCATCTTCCGGTGGTGAAATAGCTCTTGTAGTAGCAAAGGGAGGTATAGATGTAGGTGCAGCCAGCGCTTTTATATTGCCTATGATAGGTACGATGACAATAATTACTACGTTTATTTCACCCTATGTCATAAAATATGGATGGAAATTCACAGAAAGACTAAGAAAAGATCAAAAGAATATTGATAACAGCTCCTAGACCCGAACTAGGCTACTAAAACAAAGGGAATGACAAAACCTGTTTTTATTAGAATTGTAATTAGAATACTAAATAGACAGCTCTAATAGATAAGTTGGTCGTTTCTGTCACAATGCTGTTTTAAACATATTGCAAATCCAACATGCCCACAGTCATCGGTGTCGCAGGTCATACACCAAGGCATGCTCTCTCTATAACCTACAATTACAGATTGACTAATACATTTATCGTATAAAATCACGTATTTATTTTCAAAGAAATCCTTTACAATTATTAAGCAATCCCGAGACGAGCTATTTTCTGCCATTAACCATTTCATAAATTCCATAGTACCTAAATCAAGAGTCGATAACTGATGATCTTTTTCAATTAGTTGGGATTTTCCAGACAATCTTACCTTATCTTTCCTTTCCAACTTCACTTCAATAATAAGGGTATTAAAGATATCTATAGTATTATACCAAAAAATAGGTATTATTATTTATATGTCCCATTTACTCCCTGAGGACAAATACACAAATCTTTCAATAACACTTTGTTATAAACAATATTCAGGTTAACTCTTGGATTGAGTGCTTAACTCGTTAAATTTTTCACATTGAGGACATTGCAAAACAATGCTCAATCCCTTTTGATCGCTTTTCAAAAGCTGGGATATTTGATCCGAATGAATATTTTTTGCAAGAATAAAACCACAATCTCCACAAAGATATGAAATTTTAGACGACGGTACATCTTCATAATCATCCCCATCAAAATAAGGAGATTTTACAGACGTTTGTCTAAAAACTGCTTTATGATCATGAGGTTCTGAAATAATCCTGCACCGTATGTCAGACATCATTTACTGATAAGGATTTCAATGATATAAATAAAAATCGATCTTTTTATCAGAACACCTCCAAATAGTTCAAAATCTGGTTAAATATTCTATCATACTTGTTCTTACTATCCAGGTTCTTGAAAGTCGATACAAATATCATGATACTTCTAGTCTCATGATCAATTCCTATCCCTAAATGTTCCATTTCAAATGGTTACGATTATTGTATCCTAAGATAAGGTAACCATCTATTTTACAGTCTTCCCAAGTAAAATAGTAATCAAGTACAATTTTCAATATGCAAGTCTTCAGTCTTGACAAACTTCAGAATAGTGCAGGATGTTAGATTGCCGAGATCACACAAATATCTCGTCTCAATGGCCTCGACAATGATAACGTTTTAATCAATAATATCTATGGTGCTTACCTCCTCATTACCCATAACAGCCGTATTTAGAATACTATAACTATCTAAAAAAAATAAGCCTGCCGACTTTATCATTTTTTAAAAATCTTTCGAGTCTTGATATGATCATGTAAGCTTGTTTGAATTTTGTTGAAACCGGCCATATTAAAGGAACATTTGGAAAGCCATCTTTATCGATTCTTCCCAACGGGATATTCAGTTTACTATATTGGAAGAAATCAAATATTTAGTGATTTTGTATGCAAACACTATCCAAAAAACACGATCGACTATTCTCTTGCAAACTAACCGTCATAATATCTAGGGATCAGCTGTTGTTTACTAGATCTATTCCTATTCAATGAATTGGGGCTTAAATAGGAGTAAACCTAATTGATCCAAATAAATTTTCTTTACACATTGATTTCAAATACTGTACCATATCTAGTACCAATCTCAATCGAGTAATTTCATCTTTTAACAAAATGGTCTCGTCAATTTCTTTGGCATATTTTAAGAGTCCTTCGCAAGCTTGAATTTGGGCAGATGTTAGTTCAACTTTATTCATGCATAGGCTATGAGTGGACTCAATGAAATGATAAGAAACACTTTTTTCCTCGTTCATTGCAACCACAAGTTTTTGCTTCTACCAAATACGGTATCTCATTTTCAATGATATTCAAGACTATAATATCACGTAATAACTAAACATTTCAAATTAAGTATTGATTAGTAATTACTTGCAATTAAAGATAAAATAATGGAGAGTTTTTCTAACATTTGTAATATTTTATTTCCATTATCTAAATTTTTTCTCGGACAAAATTTGAGACAAGAATCACTTTTAAATAGATATAATATAATGTCAGGCTGTGTTCAGTTAACGGATTTTAACTCCTTGTTATGATAGTTGATAAAAAGATTTAACCAGTTCCTCACATATTTTAGTTTGCAATTCTTTACTCGACAGGAAAAATAATCGTCAAAGCATTCGGTTCTATCCTTTATATACTGTATAGTTCTTTCAATCAGGCTTTTTTCAATATTAGAATGAAGGTGGTGATTTAGTTTTAGAAACTTACAAGCCATCGGGTATTATGTGCCTCCATCAGTGGAAACTGGATGTCTTCCATGTTCTTTGACTAA
>QCWC01000216.1 GCA_013114705.1 Candidatus Nitrosocosmicus sp.
GGTTTTTAGGAGCTGGGATAATATTAAAAGGAGAACTGTTTGATAACAAAGATTCTGACAATCCTTCTAATAAAAAAGTAGTAAATTTAACAACTGCTGCAAGTATCTGGTTTTCAGGTGCTATAGGAATGGCAATAGGTTTTAATTTTTACTTTATTGCTATAGTTTCAATTGCATTTGCACTGATTGTTCCACGAATTCCAAAAGTTGGTAAAAGACGTCAAGAAGATACTGACGAATAACAAGGGTTATTGGTAACCCGTATTCAGATTAATTAACTAAATACTTTATTTTGATACGAAAGAAACTGGTCATTATCCTTACAATAACGCTGACCGAATCAGATCAACTTTTACCGGAACTAAGCTGTTTGAATATGTATTATATAGCTTACAAGAAATTTTTTTGAAATTCACATAATGATCTTGGCTTTTAAAGCCTAACTATCAGAGCAAATTGCATCTTCTTGTCCAGCCATCAAAAAGAGTTTCTCTTTGTTTGCTGTTATCTTACTTTTTATTGATTTGGCTGGAACACCAGCAACTATATCTTCATCCTCTATATCATTAATTACCGAACTGCCAGAGCCAACAATAACCTTGTTGCCTATCTTTAATTTGTTTTTGACAGTGCTGTTAAGCCCAAGCCAACAATTGTTGCCAATTGTTGTACTTCCTCCTATTATTGTCCCTGCTGTCAATTCTGTATTTTTTCCAATGCTAACGTTGTGAGCAACATGGCATAAAGCATCGATTTTGGTTCCCTGTCCTATTACTGTATCAGACAAAGAACCTCTCGCGATAGAACAATTGGCATATATTTCTACATCATCTTCAACAATTACCTTACCATAGTGAGGAAATTTTTCTAATTCTAATGTATCCGCATCCCTTTCGAATGCAAAACCATCGGATCCTATAGTTGTATTTGGTTGAATAATGCAGTCATTGCCGATTGTACAATTTTGTAAATTTGCTTTAGATTCTATTTTTGTATTATCTCCTATTATACAATCTTCCCCTATAACTACATGCTCTCCAATATAGGTATCTTTTCCTATTTTTGCTGAACCGGCTATAACAGAACTTGAAGATATACCTAATTTGGGCGGGGTACGGTTAATTTTTTTTGCAATACGTGTAAATTCTAATCTCGGATTTCGTACAAAAACAAGTAGTTGATCCTTTTTTTGTTTCGGATATACCTGTCCTTCCAAGTCTTTCCTGCAAAGTATCACACCAGCATTAGACCGTGAAATTGATAAAATGCCTCTGTCGATATCATCTGTTTGACAGAAAGATACATCATCTGGCGTTCCAGAGTACAGAGAGGATACATTTTTTATGGATTTAGACTTTAATTTTGATTTCTGACCATCGATTGAATAATTTGAATCATCAAGATGCTGTAATAGTGATTCAACTGTCCATTGAACCATATCGAGAGTCAGTATTCTTTTAATATAATTGTTTTCTGTACGAATATACTACAAGATTGGCAGAGTTAACATCAATGCCACCACACTTTCAAGTTAATAATCCACTATTATCTTTGTTCATAAAACAATTTCTATATCAACTGAATAACAGCTTCTTAATTGTAAAAGAGACCTATAATTTCTGACAATCAGTTATTTTCAGCCGAGCAATTTGATCGTAACGGGGCCTCCACTCAATGTTTTTTGTTCAAGCCTAATAATAGATCGCTTGCCTCGATACATTACATATGTTTCAAATTCCCTTTCAGCGAATTCAAACTTGACACGTTTATTCAACCACTCTTTTGGAACTACAGCAGTTAGACCCAACCCTGGCACTTGTCTAAAATGTGTCTTGTAGGTAAAATTATTATTTTCAGACACAACAGGCTATAGGTTTGTTGAATACAAAAACTTATTCTATCAATTTTAGTTTATTATTACTATGTAGTTTTGGCAGGTATAGAGAATCTAAACATTAGTTGGAATTATCTTCCATTACACTACAAGAATACCAATATCACCAAATATCGTGCAAAAGATTACAACTAAGATAAATATGGCATACGTGGGGTTCAATGCCTACACATTTCCAGGGATATCCCATACGTGATATTAACTAGTATTTTGACAAAATGTTTTATATAAAATGGCAATGTAAATTAGACCCTATGCCTATGTAAAGCTACCAATCTTTTCTGCTCTGTCAAATAGGGGATTTAAATGGTAATAAATGCCTGTTATTACCAATGTTTATATATGAGCGGAGCTAAATATCAGTAATGTCTAAACAAGATAAAAAAGAAACAACAGGTAAGGAAAATTTCGATCAAACTATTCAAAATAACAACCAAGTATTCAACCGTGCAGTTGAGGAGACCACTCAAACACTTAATCAAGTCTTTGACGAGTCCAAAAAGAGTATCGAGAGAAATATTACCGAAGCAAAGAGTCAGATTCCAAGATACACTCAATCGATAAATGAAGTACAAGAGCAAGCTGTACAAGCAACTCGAGATATAGCAGAAAACTATCTAGAATATCAGAAACAAGCCATTGATTCATTTCAGTCCATCTTTACTCCATACATCGAAAACGCAAATAATCAGTTAGTGAACAATCAAGCATTGTTTAGAAGACTTCCAGAAATATATTCCAAAATTGCCAATAATTACGCTGAAAATAGTGTTGCAGTGAGCAGAATAATAAATAACATAGCCTTTTCAAACGTAGAATTAGTCAAAAACGTAATCAACAACACCAAAGAACAATCAAAGCAATTTGCAGAAATTGGAAAAAGAAACGCTAAAGTCTACGAAACAATAGAAAGAGACAATCGAAACATCTCCATCTAAACAATTTTTTATTTTTTAATCCTTTCTTCTAATCATGTTATAGTTTGATTCATATTTTTAAAACGAACTTTTTACGTCCTAAATTTTGGTTTTAACTCTAATTTATAATATTAAACACCTGACGGCCCTGCCTAGATATGGACCATCTCAGAACTATCAAAAAGGGATGGCAAAAACAATTGATAACTATTTTCCTTTCTCACTACAGGACCATGCCTCGGTATTAATTGATGGTTAATATAGTTTGGTATTAACATATTGTATGCAATCTGTCAGAAGGAAAGCATCTGAAATAATAGCTTCAGTGGCCCTGGTATTGCTAATAATTTATTTTGTGGATGTATTAACCTCCATGCTCACAACTGACCCCGGATTTTTGCCATTTTCATCAAAAGATAGGGGCTTGATATTTGGAGGATTTTCAATTGCACTTTTTGTAATTTCCTTCATAGTCGGACTGAGGATTTATTCAAAGATTTTGGCTATCCTTCTTATGATAGGAGGAGCACTAATTGGAACTTCAGTGTTAGTTTCTACCTTTGTAACCCCTCAACTTGCGAATATTTCAGACGGATTGAAGATAGTAACGCCTCCATTGCCTCAGTTTATGGGCATAATAATTATAGGTTATATAATACTGGGTTTGGGTATTTTGAAGGCTTTGAAAAAAACTTAGATTTGTTTGCTATACCAAACACAGATCTCTAGTTCTTCAATTGAGTAAAACGAGATAAGTTGATCCTAAAATAATATCGTCAGGTATATAAAAAGATAGTTCCGCTGACCACCTTTAGGCGAGTATTGCAAGTATGCATAAAATAGATCAAGTGTGAATATGTTAGAGCTTAAATCAAATTGCGAGTCTGTTTATCTTTAAGGATATATACTCTAAACTGAAGAAAATAGATTCTACATAGCTAATTTGGAGGGTAACCTAGTGGATATGTAGGAAGACGGCTATTGTTTAAAACGTGAAGCTTATTCACCTAACATTTAGCATTATGGATGATTTTTGTTTGTAAACAGGAAGGATACTCTCAATGGAAATTCGCTTTGTGAACCGTCAAAAACTAGGTAAATAGCCAAGCATCATAGAATAAGTTTTATTTCAGAAAAGTTTTACAGTGTATAGCTCAAAAAGTCAAATATCCAAAGTTCCGTTAATCGAT
>QCWC01000217.1 GCA_013114705.1 Candidatus Nitrosocosmicus sp.
CATATTCTCGCTCGATTTCGATATGAATGTACAGACCCATATTGAGGATAAAATATGATTGTACGGAATTTTTCATATCTTAAGCACTTTGCTTGCAAAGTACTCAGTCAATAGGAAAATACACAAAACCTCAAAATTTGTGTTACTGTTTCAAATCAAAATGTTTTGGGTCAGAACAAGATCACCTATGCACCGGGGAGGATAAATATCTTTGACAATAGCATATTCATATCGCACCTAAATCAAAGAATGTTATTTAGAAGGATATCGACTCTTCAAGTTTATCAGGGTTTGAGCTAGCTCATCCTGCTCCATTTATTTTAGTGAATATTCTTTGCTCTTGGTTTCAGAGATAAAAGAAGGTTAAAAATAATAAGACATGCTGTACTTGATAATTCATTTGTTGTTGTTGTTGTTGTTTTTATGATCGTTAAGCTTTTTATTCAATTGTCAATCATCATGTTGAGTTACCCGTGCTTTAATATATTAGGGCAGAATAGTAAACACATTAGAATGAAAATCGGAATCATTGGAGGAACAGGCGGCATGGGCGAGGGTTTTGCCCTCAGATGGTGTATTAATCATGACATCATTTTGGGTTCTAGAGATAAGCAGAGAGCCCAGAGTGTGGCAGAAAATCATATGAATGCAATCAAAAATACACCTTTGTCAGAAAAAATAACTGGTAGTATTTCAGGCGATGATAACCTATCGGTCGCAAAGAAAAGTGAAATATTAATCCTTTCTATTCCTTATGAGAATATCCAAAGCACTTGTAAGGACATTGAGACTGTCATTAATTCAGATTGCATCGTCGTTTCCCCTATAGTCCCTATGGGTAAAAATCAAGACGGATTTTACTATATTCCTTTTGTCGAAGAAAATAAATCCGCTGGCGCCTTAGTTGGCGAAAATCTTCCCAATAGCAATAAAGTTGTATCGGCATTTCATACAATTTCTGAAGTAAAACTAAAAAACATTGAATCCTCATTGAATGCAGATACGTTTATTTGTACTGACAACAAGGAGTCACTACAAACTCTTAATAGTTTGATTTCAGAAATAGACGGACTTAGATCGGTATACTTGGGTCCTTTGTCATTATCATATCAAGCCGAAGTCATGACACCTATGATTCTCAATGCATCCAAACAAAACAAATTAAAACATCCTGGTATCAAACTAGTGTAAAGATCACTCTTAAAATGGATTTTGACAAGATAGATAAAAGGATTAGAGATAAGGAGAGAGATAGACGTAAGGAGTGGATGTTCCCACTTGGAATATTATTCATAGTGATGGCAACTATTATATTAATTAGAAACCTTATTTTGATTTCGACTGAATTTGGGGCAGATTTTTTTATAGATAATTTTTTAAATCCAGAGATAACAAACGAAAAGTTTGCGGTAGTGATGTATGGAATTGGCCTGATATTGATTTATTTTGGAAAGAGAAAAAGGCAGGATACTTTCCCTAGATAGTCGAGCGGGGGCAGCGGCAGTAGTAGTAATCTGAGTGTCAATTAATGTTTGTCCTTGATAAATTTTGCGATCTTATCCATTGATTTATTTAAGATCGCTTCTTGTGGAAGGTAAACTATTCTGAAATGTCCTGTTCCCATGCTACCAAACCCTGATCCGTGAACTGTTAATACCCCGGTTGAATTCAACAGTTCGATTACAAATTCCAAATCATTGTTCCACTTATTTTTGAGATCTATTCTTGGAAACATGTAAAATGCACCCTTGGGTTTTGTGCATTCCAATCCTTCAATTTCATTTAGGCGGCTATAGACCAAATCTCTCCTATTCTTCAACTTTTGCACCATCTTCGGTAAGTGATCTTGAGGTCCATGCAATGCAGCATTAGCAGCTATTTGAACGGGGAAGTTGGAGGCAATCCTGACCCGTGCAAGCTTAAAAATATTCTGTCTTAATGGATCTAGCTGCCTTGAATTACTATTCATGCAAACATATCCACATCTTAATCCCGTCATTAGATAAGTCTTTGAGAAGCCATTAAGAAGTACAACTGGTGTGTCTTTTGCTACAGCTCCTATCCCATCAAATTTTTCGTCAAAAACAATTTCGTCATATATCTCGTCGCAAATGATATACAAATCGTTTTCAGCAGCAATATCAACTATCGATCTTAAACTTTTGGAGTCAAAAACCTCGCCTGTCGGATTATTAGGGTTTATGATGCATATGGCCTTGGACTTGGGAGTAATTTTTTTTCTTATATCATCCAAATTCGGAGTACCATCAGCATGGATTCCGAATTCAGCGATACTACCACCATAAAATTTTGCATAAGAGGAATATGGAGGATAGTAAGGACCAGGCAATAGAACTTGATCGCCGTCTTCTACAATAGAACCCATAACCATATCTAACCCCTCAGATACTCCATTTGTTACTAGCACATCATCTGGAGTTAGCTCCAGCCCTTTCTTCCCTTTTTCTTTGCCTACAATGGATTTTCTTAGTTCCATCCAACCTTCAGAATCAGTATAATAATCATTATTGTTAACTAGTGCATCAGACAAAGCCCTTTTGATATGATCAGGGGTTTTGAAATCAAACGCTACAGGGTCGCCTATATTTAGGTACATTATTTCTCGCCCCGTCTTTTGATATTCCCTTGCATGAAGCATCACGTCTCTGATTGCATATTCGACGCGACTAATCCTATCGGATACTCTCATTGACCATCTAGTTCCAATAATATCTTAAAGTGACTTAATATTTGTATTTTGTCAATAGTAGAAAACGGCACTCATTCAAATCAAGTTAGAATCCTCCAATGATAGGAAGGTATTAACAGGCATGATGAATCAAATTGTTATTATAGATTATCGAATAATACGGACGAGACCAGACATCGAGTTGGCAGACTGTCAAGATGATCAGCTTTGGATAGAATAAGATCCATCATGGATTTAGAATTGATTTGTGCAAAAAGCTAGAACACCTATTTGGAATTTATGAAAGTTTCCTTTTCTAATTGGATATAGACCTTAATCAGGAACCTATAGATTTGTTCTATAACACTCGAATCAAAATTCATTTCCTTGGAATAAGCCGTAACTTTTGTGATAATATTGTTAATTCGCACTTGATCTTCGATTTTTGTGATATTATTTTTGAATTTTGCCGCCTGCATAACATATCTTCCCCTTTTTATCAAAAGAGAAACAATTTCCCGATCTATCAGGTCAATGTTTTGTCTGATTTCCTCTAAAGACGAGCATTCATTTGGTTTCAATAAATATCATAATAATGGAAAACAATTTAAATAATTAATATCAAAACATATTGAATTTTTTTAACGATATAATGGCAATGGATATGAATATAAACATTGATGATATTAATATATCATGATTAATGTTAGAAAGATAAAAATGATGATCAAAAAATGCATCTATGAGGAAAATACGGATGCTAAAATTAAACTATTTATTCGAATCAACAATTTACTTCCAAAAGAACTGAGAATAGAGTCACCAACTATGATCACCAAAGACTTTATCGACAAAGGATTGTATTTGTTAGAGGGAAAGCTTGAAAATAAGCTGCAATCAACTTCTATATCATAACTGTAAACAGTTGATTGAGGAATATGTGGCGAACCAACAGTTAGAATAAGTTAGTATGCAATATGAATTTTCCATATTAGCGAGAGTCTAAGATCATGTTTACTAATTGATAGGCAAGTAATTGGAAAGAATAGTGATCGGATGAATTATTGCGAAAGTTTAAGAGAATTTGCTATAGGTATTGATTGGAGGCAAGGGCCTTTTTGGTAGAACTCGTTACCATAATACACCCTAAGAAATAGTGATCAATCCTTAATCAGATACAGTCCTCTGAAAAGATTAGATATGTAGAAGATCCGAAATTGATAAATGAAAGGATTTTGTATTTATCACGGATAGTTTCTAGCAATTAATTAGAGGAATTAATG
>QCWC01000218.1 GCA_013114705.1 Candidatus Nitrosocosmicus sp.
CTGATTAGATTTGGCATTTGAATATTTTCCATTTCTTGTACTTTTTCTTCTAAGATAACCTTGTTTTTTACATTTTGGACATATAAATTGACTTCTTTTTCTACCCATTATAATATTATGCCTATCAATTGATAGTTCTTGTATATTATATGTATTTATCATATAATAATGTCTAACAAACAAATTCATGTTGTCCAACCATACGATGTTGGACCAAAAAGTAGACCATGCAAAGCGATAATCATCCCATCAAAACTTGTCAAGGATTTTTCAATAGACAAAAATACAATCTTTGTTATAAAACCAGACAAAAACTATGACAAATTAATTCTCGAAAAGATTTTTCATGGAAACGTAGTCGAAAATAAAAATGTGGATTTGATCCCTGTTGAAAAGTCTTTAATCACTGCTAATCAACAGGAATCAAACTGGGATCATTAATGGAGGGTATGCCAAAAATGATATCTACTAATACTAATACAACTCAAGAATATAAGCAATGTGCTGGTAAGAATTGCGAGAATACTGGAATTGTACAATTAGAAATCAAATTTGTTAAAAAGAAAGGGCTTTTTTGTGAACAATGTACTTCTGAATTAATTCAGTTGGGAATTGCTTCCAAATTGGAGGTCAATAATATCAATGAAGTGTAAATTTTGTGGCATCCCTATAACATTTCATCGCATTCAAAAAATCGGTACAAAAATACCACTTAATCTGGATGGTCAAGTACATCGATGTCTAGGTAATGTACATAAAATTAAACAGTACACCCTAACTACGAACCATAACAATAGAATAAGAGAAAAACTAATTCAAAGAAACAGGTTTTCTTCATTTTCCGTTGGTTCGATCTTTATATCAAGAAGGTGAAATATTTGGAATTTACTACTCACAATATCGAACAAAATAAGATAACCAATTCTAATAATACAATCTATATCAAAAAATGCAATAACAATTGCGGAAAAAATATCTACTGGGATAAATCCAACAACTATTTTGTAGAAACAGATTCTCAAGAACGACATGTTTGTCCAAACTGGAATAGAAATATCGGGAATGCTAACATACGGGAATTGGACAGCACCATTACCTTAAACCAATCTCAAATCATACAGACACTAAACACTATTCTGACTAGACTGGATACAATCGAATCAAAGATGGTTCATTCGCAAGAGAATGATGCATAATGTCCGAATCAATTTTAGAAGGAAATAGTCAAGTTTGGTCAATCTCATTTTTGATAGACAATCTCAAACAATGTCTTGCTATGAATTCAGAACTAATTATCAAGAGTGAAACTGAAGAGGTAACAGAGTACAGAAAATACTACATGCAGGTATGGGATATGCAAAAAATTGGTTTCCTGGAACCATCTGTGGCAAAACCCTTTGTCATATTTTTGTCAGATCTTCCAGAGAAATTGAAAGTAGAATTACAACAAATAAGTTATCTAGAGAGAGGATATGTTTTACGTCAGGCAGTTGCAAGATTGTTTGAAGATGTAAACTCAAAACTCTATCATAACAGTATTTCCAAGGTTTTGAAAGTAAAATTGGAGAAATAGCAAAGATGTCTGGAGATAGTAGAGATGAATCAAGTTTTGATGAGATGGTTGATGAAGAATATGGAAATGAATTTGAAGAAAAAAGTAATGGAAAATCAAATGAAAATCATTACAAGACAAAAGAAAAAGAACATTCTAAAAAAGAGATAACGGTTTACAAATATTCTAAAAGAGGAAAAGGAGAGTTATATGAATCTGTAATTATTTCAGAAAAACCTTGTTTTCTCAAATATGACCAACAAACGGATAAGATTATTGTAATAGAAATGATTGAGGAAGCTGCTAGAACAATAAAACCTCCACTAGAGGAGGAATATCCGTATGAATCATACTATTTTGAAGATATTGATCAAGTAAATGAATATCTAATGAAAGCCGAGAATGAAACAAATGAATCACTTTACAGGAAAATCGTAGAATCAGTAAAAAAATATAATGATAGAGATAACAATTCTATAAATCTAATATCCTTAGATATTTTTAGCTCCTATTTTCAAGACAAATTCAGCACTATCCATTATGATTTTGTAATTGGTGATAATGGAACTGGAAAAACTGCAATTGGAGACACATTTGAATCATTAGGATATCGAGTAGTAATGATGACCGACCCCACACCAGCAAATTGGTTTAGAACTTTGGGAACAATAGAATGGGGACAATGCACTATCGTTGCTGATGAGGCCGACAGGATTGACAGGGTCCAGGAAATAAACAGCATTCTAAAGACAGGATATCAGAAAAAGGCAAGAGTCTCAAGGATGAACTCTACAAATACAAAACAGGATTTTTACTTTCCGTATTGCTTTAAACTGATGCTTGCAGAAAGTTCACCTAGCCTGTTTACTTCAAAAGGAATTCTAGATAGGTCTTTTATCATAAATTCCTATAAAGGATATCCACAATATGATATAAAGGAAGTTAGAAATCCACAGGGAAATCCAGAAAGACAGAGATTGTTGGATGAGATAAACGAGTTAAGAAAATTGTTACTTGTTTATAGAATATATCATTTCAAAGATCCGTTACCAGAGATAGATGTATCATTTGATGGTAGAGATAAGGAACTAACAAAACCACAACTACAATTGTTTTTTGAAACCGAAATATTTAATGAGATTCAAGAAACACTACAGTATTTCATAAACAAAAAGAACAAGAAAAAAGAAGGAACAATTGAAGCAATGGTCTATCCAATAATTGTAAATCTGATATCCAAGAAAGGAAGAGAGATTGCCACATCGACAATCTGGGAATGGTTGCCAGTGTATGTAGAAGGAAGGTATGATGATAAAAATTCTAGCATCTTTCATTCTTCTGATCATGGTTCTATCTATAGAAATACTCTGATTAAACAAATTAGTGACAAGTTTGGAGCAGAGATAAAACACAAAGAAGGTGGAAACGTATTTGTATTTAATACAGACATGGTTGTCAAAGCAGGAAAAATTTATGATTCTAAGGTAGGAATACAGACCAAGATTTTAGGGCCTGTAGTCATGGCTGATTCACCTGACGCACCTGATCCATCTATAGAAGGCCAGGGACAATTTACAGAGGATAATGATCTATCAAATGGCAAGAATATCCAAAAAGATGAGCTTAAAAGTGAGAAAATTATTCTAGAAATTCTGGACATTGAAGAAAAATAATTCGATTGACACATTAGAAGTGCGTCAGGTGGATCAGGTGGATCAGGAATAGTAACTTGTTAACATTATTGAATGACGCATCAGGAAAAATGAGAATTTTCTAAATTTTTACCATAAAAATCGTTACAATATTTTACAGAGGGGCAAATATCATTAGATATATAAAGTAAAGTTGAATCCGGTATCTATTGTACTATACTTCAAAATTGATTGGTGTTAAAATTTTGACAGTCGCTTTCTTTATCACATATATTCAATCTTCTGAAGCACAACAAATTTCTGAAAACCCATTTCCCTCAACAATTTCTCTTGATAATTACTTTAATAGAACCGAAAATAACGATGAAATACTTATCGGAAATACATTACCGTTTACAGAAATCATGTCGAAAAAGAAAACTAACAACCTTCCAATTCAGTCAGATGATCTTAATTCAGAAATAATAGGAAAGATAAACCCTGAAGAGAAAATTGGCTCGCAAAGTCATGTATTGACACTTGGAAGGGTGGATTTGACAAAGGAGACGACTTTTTCCGTTGCCTCGAAAAATATAGAAGATATAGTAGAAAAAACTATTTACTCTTCTAAATCAAGCATCGTAGGTAACTTTATAAATTTAGGTGTTGGAAATGGATATTATGAGAAACCAAATATAGCGCCATTTGGAATTTGGACTTTTGACTGTCAAAATAATGTAGATTATGAAAATGATCCTGATACTGCAACACATGCCTCTTT
>QCWC01000219.1 GCA_013114705.1 Candidatus Nitrosocosmicus sp.
TATATTACTGCGAAATCCTACATTAGATGAAAAAGTTAATGACAAAAATGACAACGACAATGGAACATATATGCAAATTCCAGAAGAATATAAAAAATATCTCTGTGGAGATGATATTCAAAATTCCACTCATTATATTAGAGAATTTGTTATTCCCTTGTCATGTAGTCAACCTGTGGGGTTGACTATAGACAATGAGAACAATGTATGGATTGCTGCTAGTTGGACGGGTGATCTTTTGATATTTGATCCTGAATTAAAAAACTTTACGAAAAGTATTTCGTTGCCTAATTGGATCACCAAAGGAATATTTGGCTCTATGATATGGGACATGAAATTTGATAAAAATGGCGACTTGTGGTTTACGGATCAGCAAAGCAATTCTATATGGAAATATTTTCTAAAAGAAAATAAGTTTGAAAAATACATTATTCCAACCAAGAATAGTTACCCAATTTCAATAGTTTTTGATTCAAAAGACAAGGTATGGTTTACAGAAATATTCGGAAGGAAACTAGGTCTTCTAGATCCGGTCAATGTCAAAGACAATACTACTAATGGCATACGGGAATTTAGTTTGCCAAAAACTATAAAATTTGAAACGTTGGGTCCTCTCTCAATAAGTTCAGTCGATAGTAGTAGCAAAAATATTGACCAAACTGCTGTTGACCACAATGAAAGATTGTGGTTCTCGGCAGTTGATTATCCTTATGGAGGACAAATAATTAGGTTCGACTTGAGAGAAGAGAACTTTACAATTTATGATCTAAACAGTACTAAAAGTGTCCCAATAAGCATTGTAGAAGACAACAATGGTGTACTTTGGACCAACGATCATGCGTCCAATATTTTTTTAAATTATGATCCTAAAACTAATTCTATTAAACAATTTTCAACTTCGCCGGCCATCACAAGAAACACTACAAGTACCTTACCTTACTATAATGAATATAATGATGAGAAAATATGGTTCAATGAGCATGAAGGCAATACTATTGCTAGTTATGACCCAAAAAATAAAACCTTGATCGAATACCATATACCAACAAGAAACCCATTATGGGGCAACACTTCGAATCCACTTAAGTTCGTAATAGATAATAACAACTCTTTATGGTTTACCGAATGGACTGAAAATAAAATAGGTGTTGTTAAAAGCAATACAATGAACCAGTTTCCCATACTGTTATCTCTATCTAAGAATAAAATGGTAATTGATACAAAAAACAGCAAAGGCGATACATTAGATATATATCTTTATAACAATTTGTTAAACGTTCCTCTCATCGCTAAATCACTGCTAAATGAATCCGAATCTAAAACGCCAAATATTAGTATATTTGTCTCATCATCACTTTCAAAATCGGGTCAACTGGTAAATCTTACAAATACCTTAAGCAAAAACCAACTGTATTTATCGGAAATATCGCTTGACAAACCCTCTGTCATCAAATTGGATGTATTCCCTAATACAACCTTAAACCAAATCAATGTAGGAAATTATACCTTAACAATTAGTGCTAGATATAATAGCGATATAACCGTTTCAAAAATAATAGATTTGATTATCCGATAAAAGAATAATAATCTCTATATCGAATTTTCATAACACAAATTCATCAGCACGGGGCTATATGACCTTGCACTTTTGTCATTGTTATCCAAATTGTTTAGGATTTGATGAGATCTACATTCTAGCAGAGTAATCTCATTAGGGTCTTGAAAATAAATAAGATATAATAGGGACATATAAGCAATTTTTACAATAAAAAATTTTATACCAGATTTTGGCAATGAACAAACATTTTGGATATTCGAAAAATGTTTCTCGATGTTAATATTTTACAAACGGTCAATAAAATTTTTGAAGTTGACAACTTTACCGATAAATTTGACGCACTTTATACAACACTATGCCTTGACAATAATGGAGCGCATGAATAAAAATGAAGTTACAAAATGTTGTAGGTGAATAAAAATTATCGATGTTAATTTTATTCTATGTTTGAGATGAGATTTTATTGGATATAATAAATATATATAGATACTGTGCAGCAAATCGTCTGTATCGAGAAGTAATAACTCTTAAACCTACAATGTCAATTGACTAAAAAAAGAGAGAAAATAAGTAGATTATTTATAAGATTTATAAAAAGGTCTTCCATACAATTCTTATGGAAAATTATAGAGGCTTCTATAAAATTTTAGGCGCGTTTATCTTTGTTGGAGCTTTATTAATAGTAAATGAAGCAAATGCTCAACTACTCTTACCTGACCCTTCTGTTGATTATGAATATGGGTATGGGCCGATAGCAAGTATTAATAATGAATGGATCTTGGCAGGAAATTTTATGGGCTATGGAAACCCTGCCAACCTTTCTGATTCAGGGTTTCATTCTACCTTTAATATGGTGATGAAAAATGGATCTGCTCCCCATATGCATCAGATATCCAACGCGACTCTAAGCGATGTGAAAATGGAAGGAAATAATACTATAATGCAAGGAGCCGTAACCGTTACAATGAAAGATGGTCCTATCTTAAACGTTCCAACCACTTGGACTATATATAACAATAATAGCATAGCTATCTCAATGGATCCTGCAAAAGTAAATAACCATTTTGGTAACACTCCAATTTATGGATTAGAACTTGATCCTGATAAGGAAATGCGAACTATGGAAGCAATGATGGAGGATACCAAATTTATGGATAAATGGATCCCGTTGATGATGCAGAATTTAATGAAAGGCTCAGAGCTAAACGGAAAAAACATGTCAATGGTACAGATGGCAAACGATTCCATGAGAAATGACTCGATTGAATTGATCGGAAATACCTCAGGAAATAGTAATTGATATAGTAACAAATAATGCGGAATAATCGGTGGTAATATTCACAAATACAACGGCAATCCTAATCTCAAATTTTTATTTCTGAACCAGACCAAATATACATTCTCTATTTATGTAAATAAAGCACAAGCGAGAAGAATCCTAGTAGATTCACCAACATCTATTTACCAGTGTTGGTAATATAACAATTCGATGAAAACCCACTATCAGGAAACTCAAGATTAATTGATGAAATAAAAAGTTGATGAGAAATCTGTTTTATATCAGAAAATATGGGTCATTGTCGATTATATGTTATAACCTGTGGTAAAATAAATAAGAAATCATTTACAAAAGCATTATCAAAATTTTATATTTATTTAAGTCAGTCAATTCATATTGTTGAATTCATAACAAATAAGAAATAGTTTTTGAGAGAAATGTCGTATGATATGATAGACAGATATCAATTAATCTACGTTTGCTCACTGTTTTTACTGCTTTTAATCACTAATCAAAATAATCCTATCAATGCCTTAGCACTATTTCAAAAAAATGACATGTTTGGTTTAAAAACCTTGGAAGGGTTAAAAGATTTTGCACTAACCCAAATTAATGAAGATAGAAAAAATTTTGGACTTGAACCACTATTGCAAAGTAATAATTCTGCAGCACAAATTCAAGCAAATGAAATATTAAAAACAGGATCTCTTTCACATTTAACCACTGATGGACTTAAGCCCTACATGTTATACTCATTATATAACGGTACAGGATATGTGCAACAAAACGTAGCTCAAATACGATATGTTTTACCAACTGACGAAGGTCAAAAAAATGATCAAAAATCTTCTAATGTTTGTAAAAATAATGACAATAATAATATTTATTGCCCTATCTTAGATCCTTATAAGGCAATTAAAGATTTGGAATATTCTATGATAAATAATGATAGCAAATGTTGCAGCGACGGACACAAGAATAATATATTGAATAAATTTCACACACATGTTAGTTTAGGTATAGCATATAACAAATATCATCTTGTTCTTGTTCAAAATTTTGAAAATCAATATCTTGGTTCAAATTATACAATTGAAAAGAATGAAAACGAAATAAAA
>QCWC01000220.1 GCA_013114705.1 Candidatus Nitrosocosmicus sp.
AGGCCCTCTTCTGATGCATTTAGCAATTTAGTTGGTGCAATTCGATTTATAAAAGATGCAAAATATTCTGGAATATTCGTTTGTATGCATAGCAATACTTCAGACGATATAATTGCATGCCATATAGGAACTAGAGTAAGAAAAAATCATACAAGCAAACGTGATGCATTTAGATCACTTGATTCTCTTCCATTCGCTTTTATTGAGAACTCAGGAACACAGTATAATAAAGTCTTGCACAATGAAATAATAAATTACAAAGACACTTCAAAAGTTTTCGTATCAAAAACAGCATTTGACTCCAGAGTATTTCTTCTAAAATTCTATCCAGGTTTTAATCCATCATTTCTAGAAACTTTTTTGAATTTAGATTATAGAGTCATTATTATAGAGGGTACAGGACTAGGTCATATAAACAAAAAATGTTTTTCAATTATATCAAAACTTATTGAATCAGGAATTTTTATTTTTATGACATCTCAGTGTATATTTGGTCGGGTACAGATGACTGTGTACGATACAGGACGAGATCTTTTAGCATTGGGCGTTATTTCACTTTCAAATATGAGCTCTGAAACCGCTGTTGCAAAAGCAATGTGGGCTTTGAGCAATAATTCTGGAAAAGAGGATTTCATCAAGATCATGAAATCCGATTATGCAGAAGAATTTTCTGATATTTTGCCATTGATTTCTTCCAAACAAGAGAGAGGAGAAAAGAAGAGGGAGTAGATGATGGAAAAGCAGAAGGAAAAGCAGAAGGAAAAGAAGGAGTAGGAGAAAGAGGCTTAGAACAAGTAAGATGAGTTTAAACCTTGACAAGTTGAATGTTAAAGTTGGATTTGAAATACATCAGCAACTAAATACATCGACTAAATTATTTTGTGACTGTAGTGGCAAGGGGTCAGACGACGAATATGATTTTGACTTTATTCGTGTACTAAGACCCACTAAAAGTGAATTGGGAGATTTTGATAGGGCCGCTTTATTTGAACATGCCAAAATGAGCTCCATCAAATATTATTCTAAAATTGGGTACAGTTGCTTGGTGGAAGCTGATGAAGAACCTCCACATAATGTAAACTATGATGCACTTGAAACGGCATTACTGTTTTCCCTCGCCTTAAAATCTAATATTGTTGATGAAATTCACGTCATGAGAAAGTTAGTCATCGACGGATCGAATGTCAGTGGATTTCAAAGGACCATGCTGGTATCTACGGGTGGTTATTTGGAAGTAGAAAATTTTCAAAAAGTGGGTGTTCAGGGTATTTGCTTGGAGGAAGATGCAGCAAAATTAATTTCAACAACAAATCCGAAATTTAAGGAATACGGGTTAGATAGATTGGGAATTCCACTGGTAGAAATTGCACTTGAACCAGTTTCTGGGACTCCTAAAGATATTGTAAATGTGGCGCTGACTCTGGGTCGACTACTTCGAAGTAGTAAAAGAGTAACAAGAGGGATCGGAAGTATAAGACAAGACGTGAATATTTCGGTCAATGGAGGTCAAGTTGTAGAGGTTAAAGGAGTACAGCAACTCTCTCAACTTGTTAAGGTATTGGACTATGAAATAAAAAGACAGTACGGCATGATTAAGATCGCAGAGGAATTTAGTAATAGAAATATTGAAGATTCATTCATTGGAGATAAGGTTATAGATGTTACCTCTATTTTCATGAATTCTTCATCGAACGTCATAAAAAAAATTCTAAAAACTTCTGATCCCGTTATCAAGTGTATTCGTTTAAGAAAGTTAAGAGGACTTGTTGGTTATGAACCTGTCAAGGATGTTAGAATTGGCAAGGAGTTGGGTGAATTTGTTAGATTTTTTGGATTAGGTGGACTTTTTCATTCAGATGAGTTACCCCATTATGGAATCACAGCTTACGAGATCGAAAAAATTGAGAAATCTCTTGATATTCCTGTAGATAGTGACGATGCCTTCATCATTATTGGAGGTAACAGAAACAGAATAGATAATTTGATTGATCCACTGATTAAACGGATAATCCAGTTTAAACTCGGTGTGATCGCCGAGACACGTGCAGTTACCTTAGACGGAACTACAATTTTTTCACGCCCCAGACCTGGTTCATCCCGTATGTATCCTGAAACAGATATCATGCCTATTCCAATCAAGCCAGAGTTGATTGAAAGATTAAAGGACAAAATACCGTTACCATGGAATGAATTAATTAAACGAATTATGAAAAAATACGAATTAAATAAGAAATTGTCTGAACAAATATTTGATTCTGACTATTACGATTTGTTTGAAACTATAGTTAGAACTAAATCTTCTACTGCCTCTCCCACCTCTCGCTCTGCCATTACTCCTACATTTGTTGCGTCAAAACTTACTGAGGATATTGTAAGTCTTGCAAGAAATAATCTTGATAAAAGCCTCCTGACCGATGAAATGATTCTGGAGATTTTTGATAGACTCGAAAAGGGGCTTATTGCAAAAGAGTCGGTAATCTTAATTTTTGAAAAACTAATGAAAGGAGAAAGCGTATCAGTACAAAAAGCAATAAATTCTCTCAATTTGATCCAAATGAATGATACGGAACTATATTCACTTTTGGATAAACTATTTAATGATAATATCAATATCATAAAAGAAAAAGGTTCTAATTCTATGGGAGTACTTATGGGCAAAAGTATGGCAATATTAAGGGGTAAAGTAGATGGAAGTAAGATTAATGATTATTTAAAGACAAAATTAGAAACTTTTCTGAAAGATGAAACATCGAAGTAGTATGACTCGCCTACCAAAATCAATTAAAAGCCACTACATCGATTCATTTGAGACAAACTTGGAAAACTTGAGAACCTTTTTGCATCGTCGTAAAATTCCGAGGTACGAATCCGATGAAGTATGTTCGTTGATTTCCATGATTTATAATCAAAAAGTGGATTACATTTTGGCAACTTGTGAAGATGACTGGAGCAAATTAGAACCTTTCTCTTCTCCATTGATCATTTTTGTCCAATGTATGGGAGAACTGCTTGCTGATCAGGATCATCATAATATTTCATCAGAATGCCGACTTATTTTAAATTCATATACAAAAACATTAGAATCTTGGATGATTTAGTGATTAATATTCTTGTTTATAATTATTAATGTAATTGATTAAAAAAATATTTAGTGTGCGTGAGGCGGAGGTGCACTACCCTTTGATAATTCTTCGTTAAATGTTCCTGATGCTTTTTCATGGAATTCTAGTGCAGCTTGATCTACCTTTATTGCCTGAGGTGGACATACCGATACACATGCCATGCACCAGATACAATCATGTTCTCTAATTGGATCTGCTTTATCGGTGTAATCTTTTCTTTCTTCCTTTTCAGAAGAGCCAGTTCCTTCCCATACTTGATTTATAGCTTCTTTTGCTGGTACATCGTGTTCAGTTCTGTACCATTGAAATACTTGTACAGGACATGCTTCAATACATGCTCCATCTGCTACACATGAGTCCCAGTCGACTGCTACCATGGTCCCACTTATCCCTAATGGTCCCACTTCTTCTCCCTTTGCTTCAAATGCTTCTTTAACTTCTGAATTTTCTGATGCTTCTTTTAGTGAACCAGGACCCCATAAAAAGTGATAATGTTCACCGTCTGACATTTTTATCTTTCCAATTACCTGATTATTTGTTGGAAAATCTGGATCGATTGGCATATTTTTTCGCAGTGGTATTTGATCTTTAATATTATATAAATCATGTGTAGAGTTTCTTCGGAATTGTATTTCTATATGCATATAAATACATTGGCAGTTGTCTATCCTACGTCTTTTGCCTTTGGATATTATTCATTTTTGTTAGACAATAGTGAGGTAATTTCTAATACCTCATCAGGTATTTACCAGTTGAATATATTGATAAGCTGACGTTTTGTCATCAAATGCATAATGTACTTTTTGAGAGTTCTTTCTGAATTCTATTA
>QCWC01000221.1 GCA_013114705.1 Candidatus Nitrosocosmicus sp.
ATTGAGATACCGATATTTGATCTTTGGGTAGTACCATAACCTTTGTAGGATAATTAGAGGACACGTTGTTCAAAAGAAGTGCGGGCTTTGAACCCACGATCCCTAGCAATAGTAATCTAGCAAATCCCGAACTACTTTACTAATGAACAATAGTATACTAGTGCCCAAGCAAGAACGAATTGATGAATTATAGTCATAAAACTGAGAGATAAATCTCTCTTGTCATTGTATACTCGCTATTTAGATGAAAGTGGGGATGAGGGAAAGCACAATATTAATCAGGATATGACAAAAGATGGAAGCTCGAGATCACCCTAGGAGGCATAATTGTGGAAGATAAGAATATCCCTTTATTCAGAAAGCGAATGGATGAATTGTTAGAAAATACTTTCATAATATAGATCATTTCAATAAATTTAAGTTACACTATAATGATTTCCTTCAAAGTAAACTTCCATTTGACAAGATGACAGGTCTTGAAAAGAAAGCAGTTGCTGATGATATATTTAATATTGTAAAGGAAATTAATTGTTATTTACTTTCCGTAACAATTGATCTGTATAAACACTATTACAAATACAAAGATCGATATGCGATAAGACCAAGAGCCCATTCCATAATCCTCATAAAGAGAGTATGGTCGTCGATGGATATCTGAAACTGTTTTTTAAACAATTAGGAAAATATTTTAACGGTATACGTCAGCTACCAAATTTCAAAACGCAGTAGAGGAGATGATGATAAAAGTATTTGTTTAGAGGAACATAGAGAACAGAAAGAAGAGAGATGGTTAATGAGCAGGAGAGATTTATGGAACAAAGCATAAAATTAGAAAAATTTGGATCAGCAAACCTTGAATTGGGGTTTACAGAGGTTCTCCATTGTTACTTTGCTGATTTATCATTCTCCCATAAACCAAATGTGTTATTTTCTGTGTCAGAGCATATAGCCATATAACCCATTTTTGGAATAGCCATTTTCGGGACTTTAACTGTTCCTCCTAGTTGTTTCACCTTGTCAGAGTATTCATCTACTGATTTGACATCAATATAATTCAATATTCCTTGTTGTTCTGGATCATGCCTTTTCATCAGACCACCCATAACAGCATTATTTCCTTCATGATCTTTTGTTGTGATTCCCCAATATTCGACACCTTCAGGTAACATATCAGATGGAACCTTTTCAATGGTCCATCCAAACAAATCACCATAGAACTTCTTTGATTTTTCAACATTGTCTGAAGGAATCTCAAAATGTACTATTGTTGTCATAGGACAGAATTAATATGCGTACTTAATAAATTAGTAAGAGATCAATTGTATAGTTGACAACACCTGTCATCATAGATCAAAATACTATCTTGTAGAATCTGGGGATATATGTTTCCCTATAGCACATGATCCTAATAATATATCTTCTATACGATTTAGCGTCTATCCCCTAATTATCTTTGTATAGAAAACAAAATGAACAGGCTTAAATAACATGTCGATATTGTTGATTTTGGGTCGTTTGACCAAGACGTTTTAAATATAGCAATTACATATATTAGAAATAGTTGCAAGATGCGATATACAAACAATTGATCGAGTCAGGTCAATCTTTTCCTGAGATAACCGATGTAATTTATGACGCTAATCAAATGGAGAAATTAATGCTAAATTCGGTTGACGTAGTAACTATCGGATTTGATACAATTTGGGATAAAAAGATATTCAATTTTCATTATAAATTTCTGAGAGAAGGATTTGATGTATTGGAAAAGTTAATTGAAGAAAGATGTCTAAGGATACGGCTCATAGTTGAGACCGCACCTGAAAATATAGAATTCATAAACAGTATTAAATACTATGAAATAAGGCATCTTGATAATATAAGAACTAATTTTGGTATAATGGATCAGAGAGCTTATATGTTATGGGTATTTCATGAAGATGACCAAAGACCCGAACAGGCTTTCTTCAGTAATTCACTATCCTTAGTTAAGAAACAGCAAATGTTATTCGACAAGATTTGGAAACTAGGAATACCGCTAAAGGAAAAAAACAAACAATTAGAAAATGAACAAACGTCGGAATTTCATAAAATGTTAGCTAACTTTGTCGATGCTCGAACCGAAATTATGACTTTTCTTGATCATAGTAAAAAGGAACTGCTAATCCTTTCATCTATTAAAATGCTAGACTATTTTGCAGATGATGACCTTTTTTGGCTAAAACTCTCAGTGTTATATAGAAAAGGAGTATTAATCAAATTATTAACAGATGGATACAATAGATCACTAATTTACCAGCTTAACAAAATTACAAAAGAAGTATCTAGAAAAATACATGATCATTTTCAGATGGGATACTCTACCAAACTTGGAAGTATCGATGAGTTTGTTTTGATTACCGATAATAAAGAGGCTCTTGAGTTGACCTACGCAGATCTAAATCAATATAGAATATCGTTTTTGAATGATAAAAATCATGTTTTGGTTCAAGAAATTCTTTTTGAAAAATATTGGAATGAAGTTCAAAGTTTGTCAAGCATATCTACTTCCTAACTCATGAATTGTTTTCTATTCCAAGTTTTCTCCCAGATAAACAATCAAAGCCTGGGTCACCTTAGATTTTTCCAACTTTAACAAAAAGTGATAATTTGTTTCTCTTTACTCTTTGTGTAGCCCAAAGGCTTGCATCTCCTTATTTGATTATAACCAATCTTCGTAATTTGTTTACTGTTTCTCTAAATCCCATGTAGAGTAATACTTTGGAAAGAGTTCCAAAACAACTGATTGTCCACCCTTCTGCATATTCAATAGAGTCTGTGCTATTGGATGTTCCGTATTTCCCAAGTACTTTATCATTATCTTTTCCGCCATAGGAATATTGAAGTTAATATCTTCATGAATCTTAACATCACCTTCTCCGCGTACTCCTCTGGGTACATTTGGATCATCAATACAAAAATAAACAATCGTATTGTTTCTGAGGTTATTTGTTTTCTTGGACTTTTTTGATGTTTCTATATATATTCTGTAATTTCCAGTATCGTAGTAGTACCATACAGGATGTACGTTTGGATGGCCTTTCTCATCTATAGTTCCCAGATGTAGATTTAATTTGCCAGTTGTAAGGAACTTCACTGTTTCTTCTTCATTAAAAGGTACGCCAAATCCTGGATTCCCATTAAGGATTTTTAACATGTAAAACACGGTGTACTGATCTATTTAAATTGTATCAGGAGATAAACGGCTCTGTTGAGCGTAAATCCTCTTAATTCAATTAATCCATCATTAAATCATTTTTCAATCATTAATTAATACCTCTTTACTGTTTCTTCCCTGTACTTTTTCCTCATCTCCCAGCCTCGAAAAGATCTAGTTCTTAATTTGTAATTGCAACAAGGACAACATACATTTTCATCCCGTGTATGAATATCTCAAATGCGACATCTTTTCTATCCATCTTTATATCTGGATGGGATATCATGATTTCTTTTCGCTCTGAACTTTACACATAGTCCATTACAACTCATACCGATTAGAGCGTGAAAAATAATTTTACAATGGCTATAAATACGTAATTAATTTTGCATTTCCTTAGTCAATTCGTCCAACACTGGCCTTATCCTCTTTGTTATTATTTCGTTAATGTTGGGTCGATAGTAATGATTTACAAATACAGAATTGCTTATTCTTCCCTGTAACAAATCTATGATTTCAGGTTCAATTCCTTTATTGCGCAGGTAAGTCGCAAAGACCTTGCGACAGTAATACATATTCATCTCAATATTCTTTCTCTTTAGCATAACCTTAAGAGAATTGTAAGTAGTTTTAGTTGAACAGTTTAAAGCAAGTTTAACAATTTGTGGGGACACGACGCTAATGTATACATTTTTGGTTCTTCTAATTAATTCACTAGGGAATTTATA
>QCWC01000012.1 GCA_013114705.1 Candidatus Nitrosocosmicus sp.
CTTGTTCTTAAAAGCCAGCCATATTCCTAAACCTGCGAAAATTATTAGAACCGAGAACTGTCTAAAATAATCCACTATGGTAGGTGTAAAGTGCTCCGCTACAGACTCTACCAGCTTATTTTCTGCCGAAAGAAATGGATTTATGGCGTTAAGATATCTAAACGATGGTGTTTTGTAAAAACCTCCTGCCACTATAGAAATTCCGATTATTACAAATATCCCCAATACTGCTGCAGTCTTTAAGGTTGCCCTTTTCTCTGAAGTTTTTAGTCTAACTATGGTAGTTACAAATAGAAACAGTGTACTTGTCATCAACAGTATACCCGGTAGTCCAATAACAAACGACATTCCTGGTCTTGGGAATGCACCGGCTACTGAAATGACTGAAATTGTAAACAAAGCAGCAACTATTAAATTATTTTTGAGGTCTTTTGAAATAAATCCTAATACTATTATGAAAATTCCAATCGGTATTACAAAATATTGAGACCCTCCCCAAGAGGTGACCGCAAGTCCTACTAGTATTCCTCCGACAATTGCTTTTGGGATAAAATACTTGTATTTTTTATCCTTTAAGGCAGATAAGAACAAGTATGTTCCACCTAGGCCATAAAACAGTCCCAATGGTTCTGACTTAAACCAACCCAGGTTTCCTCTTTGTATTATTGCGGGACTTACAGCAAAAAATAGGGCTGCTATTAATCCTGGAATAGTATTGCCTGTTATTACTCGTACTAGCAGAAACATTAGTACGGTTGACGCTGACCCAATTACTACCGGAAACCAAATTGTGAAATCCATCAAGGTCATATTCAATCCAAAAATTTGGTAAAGGGTAGCCGCCGTTAAATGCAATCCCGATTGGGAGGTTCCTGCTATGTCCCTACCGTCAGGATACCATGACTTGTAATCATGCCAGTCAAAATACGCAACCACCCCGTTATTTACTATATATTCTGTAGCTCTATAATCAAAAAAGGGGTCAAATTCATTTAAGTAAAATCCATATTTTATTGGATAAGCTCTAAGAATGAAAGCAATTGAAAAAGCTAAACACAGTACCGCGATAATTAAAAGGTATTTGGTTATCTTTCTATTCCTCTCTGATTTAAAAAACTCTATTCCTGCCATTACCTACACGTTATTATGATTTTTTTAACTTTATTTAATATTTAATCATTCTTTTAGTGAGTATTTTCATTAGAGTAGGCCAGAGAGGCACACAGGCAGCTAGACAATGCTTTCTTTTATTCTATTTCCTGTATCAAAGTCTTGCAAACATTCACACCCTTGCTAAACTCCTCTGCATCTTTAACTGATCCAACAATTGTTCCATAATGCATTGGTATAGCAAGTTTTTTTGGTTTGATTATTTCATTTGTAGCCTTTATTGCTTCTTTTGCTGTCATTACATACGTGCCCGACACAGGTGCCAACAAGACATCCGGATTTACGTTTTCCATCTCCGGAATGATATCTGTATCCCCAGTGTGATAAATTGATAAATTATTTATTTCTATGATGAAACCGATTTTTCCATCCTTTTTTGGGTGAAAGTTCTTGTTTGTGTTATAAGCTTTTATGCCTGTAATTGATATGCCTTCTTCTATCTTTTTTGTCTCTCCGTGTTCTAATAAAATGATGCTGTTAGCTGGATAATTCTTCTTCAAAGAATCCCAGCATTCTTCTGGAGCACAAATTTTTGTATTTTTGTTAATTATTTTATTTATGTCTTCAACACTTAGGTGATCAAAATGGTTATGTGAAATCAATAGAATGTCTGCGTCATTCTTGTTATCGTATTCTGCAATTAGCTTGTAAGGATCAACGTAAATCCTCTTATTATTTGAATCAAATCTAAATCCATCATGTCCATTCCATCGTATTTCAACTCCTTCAACATTGATCATAATGAATAAAGAAGGTAATTAGGGATGATTTAAGTTTGATCCAACTTTGGAATGAACATAGATTATTTTATTATTTTTTAATGTTATGACATCAACGCCTTTTTTCAGGGCTCGCCTAATCAAACCCTTGTCTATTGTAGCTAGAGGTCTTTTCTTTTGGAATGATAGGTTTAGTAATACAGAGTCGACTGAAAGATTCGTAACATTTTTATCAATCTGATTCAATTCGATTTCATCTAGATATCTAAAATCTCCTTTCTCTATCTGATTTTTGATAATCCTTAAGGATAAATTTGCAATTTTTGATCTTTTTATACCTGCCGCCTTTTCTAACTGCATCAGCTCGTCAACCGTTTGTGGATGGATTAACCATATCAATTTTCCAAATTTTGACTCTAGCGCATCCAGGTTTTTGACGGGCTCATAGCACAAAACCATTAAAAAACTAGTATCGCTAACAATCTCCATATTGGTTTAAACGGCTATTCCTGCACCAATTAATCGCCATCTATCTGCAATTCTTCTACTCAGAGCAACACGACTTTTAGGCATGAGACAAATGGGTTTTTTTATCTTTACTTCGATTCTTTGATTCTTTGAATTCGTAACGTTTCCAAGGGTTACAGCAGTTCCAATGTTTAACCTAAGGTTTTCTTTGGTCTTTATGGGCTCAACTTTTACCAAATCTTGAGTACCGACCGCCGTATCAAATAGATTGATATCTATTGTAATTTCATCGACAACTGGGGGCAATGAATTTGGTTTTCCAACCACCGCACCTATCAGTGAATCACTTTTGATAAAGGACGGGTCTAGTTTGGAACCTATTGCAACCAACCCGCCTGGCCTGACCTTTTCTACCAACCCAGCACCGGTGGCCAAGGAACCTATCTCAGAAAAAATGGATTCATACCTATTCTTTCTTTCGTTGTAAATTCCAGGCAAGATTTCTATTTCACTTCCTATTTCAAATTCGCCTTGAACCAAGGCACCTCCCAATACACCTCCTTTAATGTTCTTTATTGAGGTTCCAGGTTTATTTATGTCAAAAGACCTAAGGATGTGCATAATGCCATTTTCATTGTTAACTCTTTGGGGAGTAGGAATATACTTTTCAATATATTCTATCAAAACATCAATGTTTGCTCTGTGCTGCGCTGAAATAGGTATTATTGGAGCATTTTCAGCTACGCTATCTTTTACAAATTCCTTTATTTGGTTGTAGTTTTCTACAGCGTTCTCCTTCTCAGTAAGATCCACCTTATTTTGAACGATCACAATATTTTCAATACCCAATACTTGCAGTGCTAAAAGATGTTCTCTTGTTTGAGGCTGAGGAACCTTTTCGTTTGCAGCTATTACTAGTATTGCACCATCCATTAACGCTCCTCCCGAGAGCATGTTTGCCATTAAACTCTCGTGTCCGGGAGAATCTACAAAACTTACTACTCTTGATAATTCTGCCTCAGAATTACATAGAGCACATTTGGGTTGAACAGAGTAATTTGATGGGGGTGGGCAGTTAGGGCATTTATAAAAGGCAGCATCTGCATAACCTACCTTTATTGTGATTCCTCGTCGAAGCTCTTCACTATGTCCACTTGTCCATACTCCTGTAATAGCTTCAATAAGCGTTGTTTTACCATGATCTACATGTCCTGAGGTGCCTATGTTAATACATGGTTGATAACCATATTTTTGAATATACCACTCAGGTAAAGTATCCTTCCAGTGC
Source organism: Candidatus Nitrosocosmicus sp. (assembly GCA_013114705.1). Taxonomy (GTDB): domain Archaea; phylum Thermoproteota; class Nitrososphaeria; order Nitrososphaerales; family Nitrososphaeraceae; genus Nitrosocosmicus. The sequence goes on from QCWC01000012.1 coordinate 3,646, forward strand.
AATACCTTTTGTATTTTTTCATTCAAATATTAATTTACTTAAAGTGTTAAACCAAAAGATTATCTAGATGCAATCAGAAAAAAATCAAAAAAATGTGATAAAAAATTTTACTTCTATGCCTGTGAACTATCCTGATTGTTATTGTTGTTGTTCGCCTTCAGCAGCAACTGCTGTGGAAGGATCAGTATCAGTCGGAAGTTCCTTTTCAGGCAATTTTGCATCGATTAACTGACAGTTTAATTGATAAATTTCTTCTGTGATGAGATTTCCTCTGACCAGCTTTCTCTTTCTCTCTCCTGGTCCTAGGTTACGCATTCCAACACCTTTGGTCATGAGAACATATTTCTTTGTAGCTCCATGTAAATCTGAACGCATAGGTGTTCCAGATTTATCGCTGCCACCTGTTAATTTCACCTTTCCTTCCTTAAATCCGAAAATAGAAGATTCTAACACATCTCCAAGCTTAGAACCTAAAAGAGGCTGGGCACTTTTGTCTTTTAATTCCTGATTGGTGCTTTTACCAGCTGAATCTGAAATGACAACTTTAAATTCTACCAAAGTCCTTTTTATTTGAATTTGTAGCCTTAATTAATCTTGCTAAAATGTCTACTTATACACTCAAGATGCAATGGTCTGTTCATTGTCAGCCTCAGAACATAAAATAAATTAAAATCCTCTCTTATCCCAGGTCGACTGAAAATCATCAGCCATTGTAACTGCCTTTTCTTTCATTCTTTCAATGTACTCTTCATAATCTAATTCCAATCCGCATTCTTTGCAGGTTACCTTGCTTTTATCAATATCAAAATCTGCTTTCCTATTACAGTTTACACACCTAGCATCCATATATACAAGAAAATATTGCGACTAAAGAATTCTTATGTCTTTTGCATTTTAGTCATGAGCTCCCAACCTAAATTCTTGGTATTTGTTGTTTTATCTTCATCATATGCTTTTGTTATGGTGACATCAAAACATCCGAAAAAAGAAATAATACTACTTATGAGCCTCTTGATTTAATATTACTACCCAATTGAAAATTAAGGAGTTATTAAATGGAACAGTTGTCGGAACGGGTACAGATTACTTGGTGATTCAAAAAGAAAATCAAAAAAAACGCTACCTAGTGGAAATTCATCCAAATAGCATAAGAGAATTAAAAAATTCGTCCACCCCATACGGTTCCCAGATTGATTGAGAGTAGTTGGTTCTAATCAATTCAATGTTGAATTGGAATAACGATTAAATCAAATAAGATATTATCTATTATATTTGATGCCGACCAAATCCTCTGCCGCTCCTACTACTAATACTGCTAATGCTACTAATATGACTACAAAGACGGCCACTTCTGCTATTACTACTACTACTACTACCAAGACAACCCCTGTTCACGCTACCTCAACAAAAACAACAATAAAGGATAGTGTCGTTTTGGATTCCAGCAGGGATAGATCATTAAAGAAAAAAGAAGAAGAAGGACATTCTGCTTCTTTAAATAAGCTAGAAAAATACAAGATTATTTATAATAAGAAAGCAGAATCTGAGTTTTTTGTAGATAATTCCGCTTTGGCCGGTTTTACTGGTGAACGTATACTGTACATGGCCATACGAGAGCTAATCGAAAACTCGCTAGATTCTTGTGAGAGTTTTTCAATCTTACCATCAATTAATGTATCTTTGAAAATTTATGATCAGGCAAATGATCTGTGGACTCTTTCATGCGAGGATAACGGGACAGGTATCAACTCCGAAAAATTACCTGTCGCGGTATGCTCATTTTTGACTTCTGCTAAATACATGGAAAAACAACAAAGGGGACTTTTTGGTGTCGGATTAAAAATGGTTGCGGCCTTCTCTACAAAGGATACGGATTTTCCTATCAAAGTATGGAATCGCTCCATTGACGAATCCGATGAATATTATTTTGAACTTAGGACTGATATTGGAACTAATAAACCCATTGTATTATCCAAAAAATTACTAAAGGGCCCTGATGCGCGCTTCGACACTGCTACCACAGGCAAATCTGGATTCAAGATAGAAGTTATTTTAAGAGCCAAGTTAATGCCCATAACTAAAAACAAGATTTACGAGTATGTTTCTGAAACAAGTATTGTAAACCCATATGCATCTATTACGTTTGAAACAGATGACGGATTGTTTCACTTTGACCGAAGGACATCTATAATGCCGCAGCCGGCACAAGAAATTCTACCACATCCTTCTGACATGGATCTCAAGACTCTAAAAAAAGCAATTTCAAAATTTCAGAGTCAAAAAATGTCACTACCCAAAATATTAAGCTCCTCTTTTCAAAAGCTCTCATACGAAAAGGCCAAGGACATTGTTACGAATGCTGGGCTCTCACTAAAGACCGCCATAAGTGATTTCAGTGAACACGATCTTATTAAAGTAGTAAATATATGTAAAAAAACACGATTCCAGAATCCTAATACCGACCACTTAAGTCCCATTGGAGAGAATGTTTTAACTATTGGAATGATGTCTGAGTATACTATCGTCTCAAGCAAAAATAATAGTACTAATAATGATACTACCATATCAGCTGATAAAGCTGAATCTCACAACTCGGTTGTCAACAAATTAGAATCTGATAATTCGTCAGTGGCTATGAGTGATTCTTATGCTGCACCTACTACTGCTACTACTGCTACTACTGCTACTACTGCTACTACTGCTACTACTGCTACTACAGTTGCTAGTCCTCATATGACGACAACAGTAGATAATTCAGTGGCGACGTTATCAAATACAGAACAATCACTACTACAACAACAGAACCAGCAACAAATACAACAAAAAAATAATATATCTTCTAAGTCTAATTTTTCAGTCAAAGTCCTTAAACCTGTCTTAACGACCTATACATCACGAACATGTGTCATAAACAATAGGCCTACAATTGTTGAAACCGGCTTGGCTTATGGAGGTGATATTCCTTCGTTTAAAATGTACCGGTTTGCAAATAAAATTCCCTTATTATATGATGAAGGCTCAGATGTCGCTAGAGAGGTAATATCTGAAGTTGAAATTAATAAAATGGGTATTACTAAAAAACAGGCCAAAGAACAATTCTCTACCAACAAAGAATCAAAAAAAGATAGAGTCATCGAAGTGTTACCATTGCATATATTCTTTCATATTTGTTCAACAAAAATACCGTACAAGACTGCAGGAAAAGAAAGCATTGCTTCTGAGGGCGAATTAAAATATTACATGAAATCCTGCCTTTCAGAGTTATATCGAAAATTAAGTACTCAGATTCGTAAAGAATTAAAACTAAAAGAGGCCGAAAATAAGTTGCGATTATATAAACACTATCTTCCTTTCATCGTAGATTCCATAAATGAATCTCTTGGAATCAAGAATTCAAAATTAAATGACTCTTTTTCTCGCTTAATTGAGAATCATCTGGCTAAAAAGCCAATGATTGATGAAAACGAAATGTCTTCTTTGGCTAATGTTCTTCCACAAGCCACTGCCACTGCCACTGCCACTGCCACTGCCACTGCCACTGCCACTGCTACTACTACCGCTGCTTTGACTTCTAGAGGGGACGCGTTGCATGCAAGTTCCTCATCTCCTCCTTCTCCTTCTCCTTCTCCTTCTCCTTATGCTAATTCCGCAAATTTAGAAGGGTCTTTTGATTCCACAGTTTCAAAAGGTTCTACTGTTTCCACAGGTACTATCGAATCCCTCTCTTCTTCAAATTTACCATCACAAGCGTTATATAAAATTGATCATCGCAATCAAAAAATGAATCAGGTTCAAAGGTCTAAAAAACAAGATAAGCAAAAGAAAAATTCAGTTTCTGATTTTGGACCTGGTGGCAAAAATACTAAATCTTCAGGTCTGCCCGATAAATCAAAGCCTTCAACTAAAAACAGGAAATTGAACCTAAAGGTTGTAAATAATAAAAAGAAAGAGAAAGAGAAAAAGAATGCTACAATTAATGAAAAAAAATCCAAAATGACAGCACCAGTTACTATTAATAAAAAGAACAATAGATCCGATAATATTTTGAAAAAAGATATTGGCAAAATTGAAACCAAAATTAATAAAAAAAAATCATCAAGTAAAATGGATAAAGAAACTGGAGGTAGAAGAAGAGAAAGTAAAAGAGGAGTAGAAGTGGGATTGCGAGTGAAAGGTAATGCAACTAAAATTCCCTCTTCTCCTCCTTCTCAAACAAAACAAATTCAATCAACCATTGATTCATTCAGTAAAAGAGTAAATAAGGGTAAAAGGAAATAGGTGATCTATTAATTGTCTACAGTAAAAAAACAGGAATTTATATCTATAGTAAAACGGATTATGAAGAAAATTTCTGATGACGTTATAAAACAGAATCAAATGCCGGTTTTGGATTTACCAAAAATAGGTTATGATAACACCGTTTGGTCCAATGAAAAAAGGATGCTCACCACTGGTGACAAAAAGGTCGAGGTTAGCCCCGATAGTGTTAAGAGGATACCCACATTTGCTCAGTACTTGGTAATGGCAAACGCTGTAAAGAAGTTGCTAGATGAAGATATGGAAAGTACTATACGAGGGATGTACTATGCTACCCTTAGTAATGTTGGAGATGATAAAAATAAACAAAAATTTTGGACCGGACAAGAGGACTCAGATAATGCCATAAAAGCAGTGGAACTTTTGACTGGTATCCCGAGGGAGGAATTTTCCGTAACTTCTAAACCAAAGGGCATGATCTCTGGACCCATAAAATTACGAGTTGGAGGGGATGTTATTGATTGTAATCTTGGAAGCCGGGCTACGTCTCAGCTAATTCCTACCAACATAGGCGATGTCCAAATTGAGGACGTGAAAGCGGACTTTGTTATGGTGGTGGAAAAAGATACTGTTTTAAATAACATTAGAAAATCAGGATTTATTCAGAAATATAATGCCATTTTATTAACTGGTTCAGGGGAACCTGATCGTGCCACTCGAATGATGGTAAAGGTTCTAAACGAAAAGTGGAAAAAACCAGTAGTTGTCTTTGCTGATGCAGATCCTTGGGGGTTAGGTATTGCTTTAAGATATAAAATAGGTAGCGAATCTTTGAGTTACGATAGTGAAAGACTTGTGACTCCAAATGCTCAAGTCCTTGGAATGATGTTCTCTGATATCTACGAGTTTAACATCCCAGAAGTTGCGAGACTGACAGCTACTGAAGAAGATATTAACAGGGCAAATGATATGAAGAAAAAACCGTGGATGCAGAATAAACAATGGCAAAAAGAACTAAACCTCTTTTTAAACAAGAAAGAAAAATGCGAATTGGACGCTTTCTTTAAACATGGATTCAAATATCTATCTGAGACTTATTTGCCACAAAAACTGCGATTGGCAGGTCTAATATGATTACCAATTTAGTAAACTAACAATCAATCAATCAATCAAGCATAATTAAAATCAATCAAGCTTGAAAACTACCTTATTTTACAGTATTTAAGGACCTATCAATCGATGATTGTAGTTGATACGATTATTTTCTTATTTTTACCCTTGACTACTGTCCGTTCTATGTTGTTTATCTTCTTGTTCCTGTTAAAATTCGTAATAATTAAATCATGATGATCACTTCGTCTTTTAGCGTCACAGTTGATATTTCTTTGTGATTTAACCTTGAGGATACGGTATTTTTCATAAAGAGATTTTACATAGTCTGAATTGGAGTTTGAAAGTAATACTTTAGCGCCTATATCGTTGAGACGGTCAAATTCATTGGCAAGTTCTGCATGTTCCTGTACTCCGAAATTTTCTTTTGTATAATCTGTAAAGTTTGCTGTTCTTGAAACAGGAAAATATGGCGGATCCAAGTATACAAAATCATCTTCTTGGCATTTTGTAGTGGTATTCTTGTAAATATCACATCTTATATCAACCTCAGAACGATTTAGTAAATTGGAACATTCCATTAGTTTTTCTTTATTGCAAATTTTTGGGTTGAAATATCTTCCATGAGGAACGTTAAAATTTCCTATTTTATTTACTCGGTATAATCCATTGTAGCAAGTCTTGTTTAGAAAAATGAACCTCCCTGCTACTTCCGCTGCTGAGTGGGTATTATTTCTAATTTGGATGTTTAATTGGTTGGCGTCAGTGTTGTCTCTGACTGAATAGTAATATTTTTCACCGCTCTTGTAGTATTTTTTTTGATGATTCTCCAAGATCTCTATTAATTCTTTTACGTTGTCTCTAACTACTCTATATGTGTTTATTAACTGAGGATTGGAATCTGATAAAAAAGCTTTAAAGGGTTTTCTTGTTTGGATTAAATAAAAGAAAAAGGCGCCACCGCCTAAAAAGGGTTCAAAATACCTGTCAACATAATTTGGTGTTAGCTTGTCTAAGAGCACTACTAGTCTTTTCTTTCCACCAGCCCATTTCAAAAACGAAGTTGTATGAGTTTTATGCAATTGGTGTGATATTATGAACTAGATTAACATTAAGACATATGATTGTTTTCTATATAATTGATTTATAGTACAAACCCCTAAAACGCTTTTATTGTTCTATCTCTGTCTTTTACTCCTTTGCTAAAGTTAGAAAAGAGTATGATTCTTTAACTTTGTTTGACGTATCCGAAAGAAATTGATCTCTTATAGCTTTTCCGTAAAATACTATATCCCTGGATAACATCTCGATACGCAAGATTGTCTTTTTGTTCGTTATGTTGCCCTCTGAATCAAAATCATCTGAGCTTGTTGAAATACCATATGGCATGCTCCACCCGTAACATTGTCTTACTGCTGTTCTCATTTGTTCCATTACTGTTAACCCTTTTTCATGTGATGCACAAATATATCCAAATGTTTTTCCAGAAAATTCTTTCCAAAAGAAATCCAAAAAATTCTTTAAAACTCCTGACATAGAACCGTGATAGTCTGGGGAAGTCAAGATAATTGCATCTGCCCATAGGACAAGCTTATTGGCCATCTCTAAACTCTCTTTTTCTGACAATGGAATTTTGTCCAAGTCTAGATTGGGTTCATAAATTGGTAGTTTGTTTTTCCTAAGATCAAATAAATTTATTTCTGCATGATAGTTGTTTTTAGATGTTTTTAAAGCAAGATCTAAGGCTTTAAAACTATAGGAATTGCTTCTCATACTCCCTGCAATTCCCAATAATTTTATAGTCATTAGTTTTTTTTCATGTGTTTATTATTTGAATATTTAGTTACAAAAAGAGAGAATTAGCTATTGTAGTTCTCTGCACAATTTACTATTTCTTCTGTGGATAGGTAGTTACCTTTGTCATATGCTCTTTCAAAGCATGCAGTGAGCAACAATTTGCGTTCCTGTTTGGTTACTGTGCTTTCATTGTAAACTTTGTTTTCATCGTCGTTATTATTGTTATCATTATCATCATCATTGTCTTTGTCTCTTGCATCCTTGTCTTTATCATCATCATCATCATCATCATTTCTGTTGTTGTCTTTATCATTATCATCATCATCATTGTCTTTGTCTCTTGCATCCTTGTCTTTATCATCATCATCATCATCATTTCTGTTGTTGTCTTTATCATCATCATCATCATCATTGTCTTTGTCTCTTGCATCCTTGTCTTTATCATCATCATTATCATTTGGATTGTTTTGGTTGGATGTAAAGGCGGTCGATTGAACCGGTGCAAACGTTGCTCCATTAGGATTGTTGGTGTCCACCACTTTTACTACACCTGCGCTATCGCTTTGTCCTCCAACTGCTGTTTGGGGACCATCAGAGGCTGGTGGATATGCTTGGCTTTGCACAGGGGTTTGGCTTTGTTCTGCCGGGGTTGCAGGTGTAGATGCGTTATTGCAGTTGTCCGCTGAACCAGCTGCATAAACATATGTTTGCATAAAATCGACCACACAGTTTGCGTTCTGCATAGCAGAGTCTTTATTTGGATCGTTGGGTGAAGTATACATGTTAAAATTGTTGTTATAATTTACCAAGTCACCTGTGGCTGCATTAACTAGCTTTACAGATGAAAAATTAACTGAACTTAAGATTAGTAACAAGAACATTGCCGATATTACTGTGGGAGCTAATTTATTGAAATACATGATGTAATTTTTTAGTGGATATTCTTTATGAGGATTGTTTTTAATAATTATGTACGTGTTTTTTTCTCAAAACTATAATCTAATTCTAATAGAAGATTGATTGTATTTTTTTGAACAGCTTGCTTATCTAATATCTTGAAAAATCTCCTTTGCAAAGTCTAAAAGTAAACTATAGTTTGACAATTACAATTTTACATGAAATAAACTACTATTGCCATAATATACAGCCATCCAATATTGTGTAGACTGGGAACACCAATAGCTTTATTGCAGCTTTTAATCCATACATACACATCTATACAAAAAAAGGTTTTACCGGAATCCTGAAAAGCTGCGGCAAAATAGTAGAGAGATAGACAATTAAATTACTAGTTGTTTTCTTCTTTTAATGGTTCGGATTATATGGTGAATTCAGACGTGGTCAAAGGAAATTATTTTGATAGACTTGAATCTCTTTTTGATAATGGCTTGATAGATCAAAATGCCGTTACTCAGTTGCGAAAAAGAAGTCTAAAAGTTTATGATACTGTTGACGATTTACAATGTCCCTATTTGTCAAAAGTGATTCCATATGTGGTAATTGGTGCTTCGGAAGAATTCGTTAGTAAGTTGACCGTTCCCTATCAAGCTACCAGTTTTATTGCTGCAGAAGCCTTTTCATCTCACAGCGGAATCTATGCTTTCAAGCTGCTAGGATTGAAGGGTGGAGGCGTCACTTTGCTTACTGGTGGTAGCAGAAAACTTGGAGATAATGTGTTTGCTTCGTTGCACAGAATGCTTGTAGGAAACAACGCCATTATTGTCACAGTAAACAATATGATGGAAAATCATGCTCAGATTTGGTCATGGGATTTTTTTGGAAATCATCTGAGACCCAAGTATCCAAAAATATATGATGAGCTTTTGAATCTCTCCAAGAGATTTGTTAACTTGGACAAGTTTTACTTTGTAGTATCCATACGTTCGCTTGAAAGTATAGCCAAATCAAGAATAGTGGAATTATATGAAAAAAATGAGATAGCCATGCTTAATCCAAAAAATAAGCTGAGGGTAATCATTTTGACTACCGACGCGGTATACGAACATCTTTCAAAGATGATCAAAGAATCTGAGTTTATTACGTACCTGCAAACTGGAGAAAAATTTGACATGCACAAGGGGCTTCAAATACTTCGAAAAGATTACGGTATAAAGTATCTGTTAAATGATGGGGGTAGGAAAATGTCTGAATCGATAAGAGATGAAGGTTTATTGGCAGAAGAAAGGGTTACCTTGGAACCATTTAATGCTGCGACCCTAAAGTACAAGATAGATGAAAACTGCATCCTTGGAAAGAAGGGATGGGGAGTTGACGGTTCAGAATTGAAAGGTTCTTTGCTGCTGGATTCAATCAGAATCGGAGATGAGAAGGCAAACGTGTACGTTTATCCTCTCAATGAATCAAAGATCAAAGATTGAGGTAAAATAGGGATTAATTCTGTGGCTATTTAATATCTTATCTTACTATCCTTGCTGTTTGCTCACCTTTTCCTGTTTTTGAGCCTGGTATTCATCCGCTCCTCACCTTCCTGAAATCTCCTTTGCTCTTCTTCATTTCTCAATACTAGTTTTGGAACCTCGGTTGGTTTTCCCTTTTCATCTAGGGCAACTAAAGTTACATATGCTGTGCCAGTGTGAACCTTTTGAGATTTGTTCAAATCCTCTGCTTCTATTTTTACCTCAACTTCCATAGAACTCTTTCTTACGTAGTTTATTCTGGCCTTTAAGATCAAAGCGTTTCCTATGTATACTGGCTTTAAAAATGTCATACTATCCATACTTGCTGTTACAATGTTGGCATGGCCGGCGTGTCTTTTTGCAACCAGTCCTGCTAACAAGTCAACATATTTTAGAATCATGCCTCCAAAAACATTTCCAAGCGGGTTGGCATCGGAAGGCAGCATTACAATTGTGGTCTCTGCTTCAGATTCTTGCACTGTTTTTTTGATTATATTTTGAGCATTTTCTTCAGACAATATAAAAAAACAAGCGACATGGAAGTATTAATTCTTAAATAATAAAAGGGCATGATTTTTTTGCAAGGCTAAAAGCTAAATTTATTGAATTTATATTAAACTTTGGCTCAGTATCTCATATGCTTTTGTCTGACCCAGTTAGACTATCGAGTATTATTATATTTAAAAATCTTGTGAATTTTCATTGTTATTCTGTCCAAAGGCTATCTGGTCTTGGACAATTTAAAATTTTAACCTGCTCTGCCCTTCTCCTTGGCTTGTTTTATTTTAGTTTTGTTGACAGCGATCAAGCAGCTTTGGCTCATTTTTTTGGTGGTACTAATGAAGGTGATGGTGACACCAGCAGTTTAAGTGGGGCTCAAAACCAGACAGCCGGAAACTTTGTAATCGATCTTTTGCTAAATCCCTCAAAACCATTGGTAGGAAAAGATACTGCTTTTTTAATGCAGGTTAAATCTACTCAAGGCGATGAAATCATAGAATTGCCTGTTGCTTTTTATATCCTCAAAGATGGAAATCCGGTGTTTTCCAACCCCGCTAATTATATTATGGTCAGACAAGGTCATTATGATTTTAACTATACTTTTAGCGAACCGGGCAAGTATTTGCTTTTTGTCGATATAAAAGATATTTTTTATACACTGGATATCCAAAGTGCTACATTCGAAATTGATGTACAAGTACCTGTACTTGAAAGAATAAACGATTCTGTAATTAGCTTTATGATTAATTATTATTATATATTTGTCATTCTTGCAGCCCTTGTGGGGGTTTCCTATGCTATAAAAGTAAAAAGACGCAACGGAGTAAAGCAAACCACATAATGATATTTCGACTTTTGTACTGAAAACTACATAAATACCAGTAATTTTATTATAAAACAATGATGAAAAAATCCACTAGTACAAAAGTATCACTTTTTGTAGTTTTTGTGCTCGTATCTGCAATATTTTCCGTTAATGGATACGTGTTCGCACAAAATGAATCATTATCTGAAGCTCTAAATGTAACAGAGGTACCACTTGACAATTCTACTAATGTAACCCAAACAACAGTACCAGTTGAGGAAGAGTTATTGCCAACAACAACAGATGGCTTGGTGGCTGATAGTCCAACCGGCAATGAAACAGAAACTACCGAAAATGTAACCGAATCAGTACCAGTTGAGGAAGAGTTATTGCCAACAACAACAGATGGCTTGGTGACTACAAATGCAACGAGTGCAGCACCCAGAGATGAAGCTTCATCTACCGATGACCACTCTGAAAATGCTACCGCTCATGAAAGTACAGTGACTAGGGATTCCCAAACTATATTGTTAGAAGGTGAAAGTTTACCTGAAGGCAGTTTTATTCACCTGTATGATTCCACACCATATAAGATAGAAAGTGGTCATATTGCAGCAAAGGTTCCATGTGATGAAGCAAATGCTACCGCTGTAGATGTTTTGATTGGTCAAGCACCGAATCTAGCACCAGCTGAATTAGAATTTGTAGCACCACTGTCCTCACCTGGAGACCTTTGTCTCTATCATGCAGATATTGCATCTGACGACGCAAACACCATCACAGATATTGCAATAGCAAATAACTCTACAGATGATATTGACTTTGCAGCTACATCCACAATCGTCTTGGGTGTTAATGAAATTAGCCCATTAGCCGACCACGGTCACGCAGAGTAAAAAATCATCTTCTTATTTTTTTAATTTCTAGTTTCAAATTTTAAATTTCTAAACAAACAAGTATTTTATCTCTCATAGTGATTTTGCTGCCTGGCTAGTAATACCTGCGAATTTAAATCGATTCCATATATTTAGTGTACAAGCTTTGAAGATGTAAAAATAATAAAATCAAAAATGAATATTTTTTGGTTCCAGCATCCATATACAGATAACTGGAATAAGTGTCTTCTTGTGTTTTGTATTGTTAGTCAGAGTCTTCTCTGCTGTAATTATTCCTTCTTCCCAATGGTCTGGTAATTCCGCTTAACCTTCTTGATTGAAATTTGCTGCTGTTGTCGTAGTTGTTTCTAGACCTTTGTTCTGCTGGAATTCTACTGCGTCCGTAGCCACGTCTGCTATCTCTGTCACTACTACTACTGCTACTGCTACTACTATTGCCGCTGTTGTGGTCACCACTTCTGCCATAACTACTGCGTCCATAGCCACCGCCGCCACTACTTCTGCCATAACTACTGCGTCCATAGCCACCGCCACCACGGCCGTAATTAGATCTGTAACGACTGGGTCGTGGAGGACTGTTGACATTAAAGTCTACTTCTATTCCATACTCGGTGTTGAGGTTCTTTAGAGAGTTCTTTGCGATATTTTGAATTTTTCTGAGTGTAAACATGTCGTGCTGGGAAACAAAAGAAAGCGCAGTGCCGTTTGCCCCTGCTCTAGCAGTCCTTCCTATTCTGTGGAAGTAGGTCTCTACATCGTCGGGGATATCGTAGTTAATAATGTGGCTTACAGAAGTTATATCCAATCCTCTTGATGCAACATCCGTAGCGATTAAAATGTTGAATCTCTTATTTCTAAACCTAGAAAGAGTGTTTTCTCTTTGTCTTTGATTTAGATCTCCATGAATGCTTTCGACGTAAAAGTCATCATCTCGTAGTTTGAATGTTAAATCTCTGGCCCTCTGTTTTGTTGCCGTAAAAACAATGATGTGACTTTCATCTTTGTTTGAGATGGGTTTGAGGGTGCTAACCAATTGTTTGAATTTGTCTTTTTCATTGAGGAGTAGATAAGATTGATTTATGTTGGCTTGAGAGATTGTCTTTTCAATACTTATTTGCTTTGGATTGTTCATCTGCTCTCTGGCAAGCTGGACTATTGAGTCAGGCATTGTTGCCGAAAAAAGGCAGATTTGCTTTTTGTTGTCAATGTGCGAAAGGATTTCTTTGATATCATCAATGAAACCCATATCCAACATTCTATCTGCCTCATCAAGAACAAGAAAATTAATTTTGCTCAAATTAATAGTTCTTTGATTCATGTGATCCAGGAGTCTGCCAGGGGTGGCGACTACGATGTTTACACCTTTATTGAGTATTTTCTTTTGCATTTGATAATTTTGTCCGCCATAAATGGCAACGGACTTTAGGTTGCTATACTTTACAAGTTGATTTATTGTGCTTGTAATCTGCATAGCCAATTCTCTTGTAGGAACTAAAATAAGTGCCTGAAGAAAATTATTAGGATTCAACTTACTCAACATAGGTAGTACGAATGCGGCTGTTTTACCAGTTCCTGTATTCGATCTACCAATAACGTCTTCTCCTTTTAAGATAAGTGGAATTATTGATTCTTGAATAGGAAATGGTTGTTCGATTCCCGTTTCTGTTAATGCTTTCACTATAGATTTTTCAATACCAAGTTCTTCAAAACTAACCAATTAATATATTCAGCTCGGATTACTAAATGTGGTTATACCTTATAAATAGCAATGCATTGAAATCATGAGTCATGCTTTAATAGTAGTAGCTAAACCAAAAGCAAAGATTTTATTTAAAAATTTGTTAATAAAATGGAGATTTTGAATAGCTATAATTTTGTTTTGTTGGGGGATACCTCAATTGCGGGAGAGTTGGGAAAAAAGGGGACATCTAGTGATATCACAATATACGATCGAAAAACAAATGATAAGATTATTTCATATTGTTTCCCTAATACGTACCCCGAAAAGCTTCAACCATTATTACAATCTGTAGCAATGTCTGATTACGCTATAATCAATATTTCAAAACTCGATACTTTTTTGGGTGAACAACTTGTTGCCGTTGATATTTTTGGGATAAAAAGAGGTTTTATTTTGCATAGCTATGAAATTGACGCTGAAAAGATTAGAAATATAATAAAAAATACCGGATTATCATCATTTGTAATTTTGGATAATTTAGACCAGCTAAAAAGTGCCATTGCTGACCTGGGTCAAGAGCAAATCGATGGGGCTGAGACCGATTTTGCTAAAGAAAAAGAAAATGAAAAAGAAGATGGGGTTTGTGTTTCTATAGATCATGCTTTTGATGTTAAGGGAGTCGGAACGGTGGTGCTGGGTTCTGTAAGGCAAGGAGCGATCAAACCATACGACGAACTAGTACTCTATCCTGCTGACAAACCCATAATGATTAAATCTATCCAAATGCACGATGACCCTGTAGACATATCAAAGAAACCTTCACGTGTGGGCCTTGCATTAAAGGGTGTTTCAGGCAAGGATATTTCACGAGGTGACATTATTGCATCATCTGGTTTGGCCAAAATTGCTTACAATGACCTTCAGGTCAAATTTATCAAAAATCAATTCTTTAAAGAAGATCTCTCTGAAACCCAGAATTATATGATCTCTGTGGGCCTTCAAATCCGTACTGTAAAAATAAAACAAATCGCTGATTCAAACCTAAATATTACATTTGAAAAGCCACTAGCGTACGTGCGAAATGAAAAATGTGTATTGTTTAGACCCGATTCCAAGGGAATGAGGATTATGGGCTATGGAATTATTATAGAATAAATCTACTTTGAAAAGAGAATACCCTGGTTGGTTGATTAGTTGGTTAGTTGGTTAGGCTTTAATAAGCCATTTACATACAAATAGTCATCCCCTCTTATGTCTATGCGAAGTTTTTTCCCTCTTGAGACCATTCGTCCTAAACAGGCCCAGGTTATTGAGGAACTTGATCAAGCTCTAAAATCCAATTACAAATTCATATTCTTAGAAGCTCCCACTGGATTTGGCAAAAGTGCAGTTGCTGTTACTTTGGCAAGATTTTTGGGAAGCTCTCATATCTGTACATCTACAAAAGATCTTCAAACACAATATAACAGAGATTTTCCATATCTTTCGGAAGTAAAAGGACGTAACAACTTTCCCTGTATAATAAAGGAGGATATGGGAATAAGTGAGAACTGTGAATACGGACCATGTTTGAAGGATGATGATTTTGATTGCATTTACAAAACTAGGATGAGCGACTATGATGTAAAGGCTGAAGGGACCATTTATGAAAACATAGACATAAACAAATTCGCTTTAAAAAAATACCACGATAAGGCAAGGGAGCATTCTCAACTGATTAGAATTGAGTGGAAACCATGCTTGTATTATCATCAAAAGTGGATATCTATCAAATCAAGCCATACAATATACAATTACAAGTATTTTTTATCTGATTTGTTTTATTCTTCGGGCGCAAACAGGAGAAAACTTTTGATATTAGATGAAGCACACACACTAGAATCTGAATTATCGTCTTTTAAAAATATTATTTTTAGCAAAGAATCCCTGACTAGGTTCTTTCCAAAAATCAAATTACCCGATAGCAAGCAAACTGATGTAGAAACCTGGATAAATTTCTGTACCACTTTAAAAGAACAGTTTACTGGATATGTTGAAAAAGCAGCGAATATTTTGGGAGCAGGAGGCGGCGGCGGTGGCAGTAGTAGTAATAATAGCAGTAGCAGCAGCAGTTTGAGTCAGGATATTTATGTTAGCGAAAAAAATCTGATTGATGCACTAAATTATGAAAAGAGTTTGTCATCGTTTTTGGAAGATTTGCGGCTTAACAAGGATAACTG
Organism: Candidatus Nitrosocosmicus sp.; assembly: GCA_013114705.1. Lineage (GTDB taxonomy): Archaea > Thermoproteota > Nitrososphaeria > Nitrososphaerales > Nitrososphaeraceae > Nitrosocosmicus. Next base: position 19,329 of record QCWC01000012.1, read on the forward strand.
GCTTGTTACCAATATTACTAAAAATGAAATTGACAATACTCTATCAAGGATCAAATTAGAACCATTGGTCGTATCAAGTTACTTTGAAGATATATTTGACAAGGGTGAAACTTCTCTGCTAATGAGTGCTACTATATTGAGTAAAGAAAACTTGTGCAAAGCAGTAGGACTAAAAAGCGATGATGTCAAGTTTATAAGAGTTGAAAATTCAGATTTTCCAATCAAAAACAGGCCTATTTACTTAATGAATGTGGCGTGGTTAAATGCAAGGACAATGAGTGAATCTTTGCCAAACATCGTTAAAGTACTAGATAATTTGCTAACTGTACATAAAAATGACAAGGGCATTATACACACTACGTCATATTCTCAAGTTCAATATATCAAAAATAATCTATCAAAAGCTAATTTATCACGTCTTATCGAAACCAATCCAAAATTTGACAGAAATGAAATGATTTTAAAACATGTTCAAAGTACAAAACCCACCGTTCTGATATCGCCTTCGATGTTTCTGGGAGTCGACCTTAAGGATGATCTTTCTAGGTTTCAGGTTATTGTAAAGGTGCCCTATCCTGATTTAACTGACAAAAAAGTCTCTGTTTTAAAACAGAGAAATCCTAAATGGTATGAATGGAATACTATTCTTAGACTTATACAAGCATATGGGAGGAGTGTACGAAATTCTGAAGATTATGCAAATACCTACATTTTGGATAGCAGTGTTTCATTTTTGTTAAAAAACGGACGAGATATGGTTCCAAAGTGGTTTTCAGAAGCTATCATTACGAGATAGGGGTCACTACAATATCATCAAAGATGGGGAGATGTAGATATACACGCACACGCGTGCGCACCTGTCAGTGTATGTGTATAGGTATGAGCGTAATATACAAATCGATAGATTCTTACTTTTTTTACAAAAGTAAATAATCATTTTAAAGCTATTAGTGAATATGGAGATCCAAATACAGAATTATGAAAAATATTGCTATAAACCTGATATTAGAATAAGAAATTATTATTTTCAATGGGACACTGGTGGATTAGGCCTTGCTACACATGAATTAAACCATTTTAGGAATTTTGTTCACAAGGTAATCCCTGTATTAGAACAATATATGATATTTTTGCAAAACGACAATAATATTGATAGAAATGATCCTTACAGGGATAAAAAGCAAATCTGTATCAGAGACAAATATAACCAAAAGACTTCATTTTTAATGTTTATTGATTCTCAGGGGTCTACTATTTTTTTTAGGGAAGAATCCTGTGAGGTTGATATAAAACCCAAACCTCAATATGGATATGATGCATATTCGGTAGATCGGAGTAAAATCGATTCCAATAACAGTAGTAGTAATAATGATCATAGCAACGTCAAAATAGATCTAAAATGGTTGCTTGGAGAGCTATTATTTGATAGAGTGAAGTAAGATAATATCGAAAATAATAATAATAATGCTACTAATTTGAAAAAAGACTAGAAAAGAAAAAAAAGATAGAGTTTATTGCTGACCTGCAGCGATGTTACCGTCTTGGAATTGGAACATCAAGCCTACGTTGTTACATCCAGCAATTGTGAAATCTCCGGATACACATTGTGCATTCTGCTCGTTTGCTTGACCCTGTTCAATTTCTTGCTCTGCGTCATTGTGTTTCTTCTTTCCACCTGCATATGCATAGTTGTCGCCAAAGGCTACTACTGAACCTATGAGTGCTGCTGCAATAAACATTGCAAATATTCCGACTTTATAGTTTTTTG
>QCWC01000222.1 GCA_013114705.1 Candidatus Nitrosocosmicus sp.
CTTTATGGTCGGCAGTAGCTTCAGGTCAATTGAATCACTATCAGTTGGAATTTTTTTGTCAGATGCCAAATCAGGTCTAAAATCTGAAACGGCAGCTGCTAGAATGACAAAGTCATATTGCTTGTTTTTCAGTTCGCTAGTAATAGCTTGGTACATTTGCTCTGTAGTTTTGATTTCAAGTATTTTCGGACAATTTGTGGGTAGTCCAATGAATTTTCTAAAGTTTTCATCTATCTGAGTCACGCCTTTTATCACCGTAACATCCAGGTCATGTTTTAGAGCTTGGTTTACTAAGGAAAAGCCCATTCTACCAGAGCTAATATTAGAAATTATCCTAATAGGGTCAATGTATTCGATCGTGCTGCCGACGGAAATCAAGATTCTCCTTTTTGCAAAGAAGGAGAATAATTTTTTTTCCTCAAGATCAGAAAGCACAGGAATGTCATTCCTGCAAAAAAAATTCCAGATGGACTCATTCTGTGGATGAATTGCAGTGACATTTCGGTCAGAAGACATGATAGCAGAAATTCCTTGTGAAAGCACAAGTTCTATTGGAGCTACTTTGGCCTTGTCTTCTTCTAGAACTGGTGTAGAAAATCCTACACCTAGACTCTGTAGATTCTGAATATTTGACTTTATTATTGTATTATAATACATTGCCTCATGCATTGCAGGTGCTATGATTATTGGAATTGATGATCCTAACGCTATGGATAATACAGAGGTTACAGGAGTATCATCAATTCCATTTGCAAACTTACCTATAGTATTGGCAGTACAGGGATAGACCACAATCAAATCAGAGGTATTGTAATTTGCCACTCTTACATGCTCTAATTCACCGGTTAGTTCGGAAATAACCTCGTTGCCACTAGCCCATTGAAAATAGTCCTTACTCATAAATTTTTCAACAGTCTTTGAAATTACGACATAGACATCGGCACCGTGTCTTACAAATGCGCGAATGAGATCGATGGCCTTATAGCATGCTACACTTGCTGTTACGCAAACAACTACCTTTTTATCATTCAACTCGTATCCTAATGTTCCTTTGATATCCTTCGACGGATGGTGATCAAAATTATTAGGCTGAGGATTTATATTGATGTGTTTTGTGTTTAATTTTTCACTATGCATGACGGATTTGCTCTTTTTGCTTTTCGTTTCTATTAGTAATATTATAATTCCTCAAAGTGGAAATATAATTTGTAAATTTTATTGATTCTTCTGTAGACATCGAAAACGAATGTTCCTCACCAGGAAAAATGCCTGAGTTTATCTCCGATTTATATTTTTTTACTGCTTCTAAGTTTAATGAAAAAGATTCTAAATATCTTTTTACAAATTTTGGTTTAAAGTTATCAAATAATCCTAAAAGATCATGATAAACTAAAACCTGGCCATCACATCCAGATCCAGAACCAATACCAATGGTTGGAATCGTTAGGGATCTTGATATCTCGCTTGATACTTCTTTTGTGACTAGTTCCAAAACTAGACTAAATGCTCCTGCCTTTTCTATTTCAATCGCTTGATTATACAGTGCTTTAGCTGAATCAAAAGTTTTTCCCTGTACTTTATAACCTTGCCAGAGTACGGTTGTCTGTGGCTTTAGTCCAATATGTCCCATTACCGGGATCCCAAAATTCGTCATTTCACGAATCAACTTTAACACTTCCAACCCTCCTTCAATTTTCACTGCGTGGCAGCCCAACTTTATGAATTTGATTGCGTTTGCAACTGCCAATTTGGGATCAAACTGATATGAACCAAATGGCATGTCTGCTACAATTAGTGAATTTTTGGATCCATTAACTACGCTACGACAAAAGACTAACATTTCCTCCATGGTAACCGATATAGTATTAGGATAGCCCATTACTACCATACCGGCACTGTCTCCCACCAAAGCTATATCTATACCTGCTTCGTCACAAATTTTTGCACTAGTCAGGTCGTACGCGGTAAGGACAGCGATTTTCTCTGATCTAGTTTTTTTCTCTTGAATATCCCGAATGCTTGGGCTCATGTGATATCTTCACTCTAACTTGATCATTAAATGATCTAGTGCAGGATGACTAAAAAAAGAGATCATTGAATAATATTCTCCCTAACCTTGTTCATTGTAAGTAAAGCATCTTGTAATCCTTTCTTATTATCATGACTCTTTATAATTCTCTGAAGTTCGCGTTCCGTAGAGTTTTTCTGATGATATTGAATTCGGTCGATGAGTAAAGGAATAGCCCTAATTATGTTGTCAACTATAGTAATATCTGCTGTCATAGATGTCCTTGAAATAGGATTCAAATCAACTGTTATGATTTTTTTGTTCATCTTTCTCAAGGCCAAAGTTCTATCACCGTCCTCAAGTGGTACAAAAACTGTGTCAGCCCTGAATATTCCATCACCATCAACTAGCCTTCTGTTGCTTTCCAATTCAGGTATTTTCACCAAGTTCTCTGGATTAGTACCAAAAACTTCGGAAACGCCATATTTCGCTAGCTCGCTATAAATCTTGGATTCACGATCTTTGGAATAATAAAATAAATTTATTTCCAACATTGACTTTTTGATTGAGCGATGTAATGCACAAATTAGATCCGAACATAATGCAGCCACGTTTCCGTTTACAGATATTATAGGGTAACTCGAAATCAACATCTGAGCGGCTGCAGCATCAGCAGCCGATCTAGCTGATTCGATAGAGTGCTCTCCAATTAAATAATCAAAGCATTCACCTCGGCCATGGGCTATCAAACCTTCCAAAGCCACTAATCCATTCTTGTATCCTTCTACTATTTTTTTTCGGCTCATTAATGAAACAAACCTAGGATGTGATGTGGGAATGGTTATCTCTCTTTTCAAACTTACTCATCCAACATCCTTTAACAATCTAGCACCCAAATTATCAATCCCACAGACGATCAACTTGCCGCCATATCGTTGTAAAATATCAATTATTTTGTTCAAGTTATTTTTTTGTATCAAGGTAAATAGGGTATGTCCAAATAACGCTATACTAGATTTAAAGCCCTCAGATCGAAGGTGTCTAACAGGTTCCTTGCATATTCCTTCAGTTAACTTGCATTGAGCTGCAAATTCGTAGGAAAGATCCATAAATTTATCGACACTCTTTGCTTGACGTAATTGCAACAGCATCTGTCTTCCCATCTCGTTTAGAATTTGATATTTCATTCCGTTTAAATACTCTGAAAGAAACACTTCAGTTTTTATAGGTGCTAAACAAAGTATCACAGCACACCATTGAGACGGCAATTCAGTTTTTTCAATCTGACAAATACCAGGACCGCCAATACTTAGCCTTAATTCAAGCCCTCCAACGTATTCTGATACTACTGTGCCTCTTCCTGTATTGCACACTATATCAGCTTGATGAGCTATTTGAGCTGATTGAAGTTTTGAAAGGTTAGTATCAAGAGCATCGTTTAGCGCATACGAAAGACTGAGAGCTGCGGACCCACTCGATCCTAAACCATATCCAATAGGCAAAGTGGATTCATGACCGATAGATATTAACACAGGATTCTTGATGAGACTCAAGTAATATTCTGTGACATACTTTGAAACTTTTAATTCACAATCTGATAAACCATTTAATTTTATTTCATAATTCTTATCTGAGGACTGAAAAACTCTTACGGTAGAGGTTATTCCTCGGTCAATACTAAACCCTGCTCCCAAAGATCCTTTACAATTGAAATTCGTTTGAGCATTATTCTGGTCATGAGTTGAGAAAAATCCAGTGATATGGCCTGGGCTATATGCCTTTGAAATTGAAATTGGGACCTGCGAGACTATAACCAATATGCTATTTAAAAATGAAATAGCAAATATAAAAATATAGTATAATTTATTTATACTAATATAAAATAATAATGACAATTTATACTAGAATAC
>QCWC01000013.1 GCA_013114705.1 Candidatus Nitrosocosmicus sp.
TAGGCATATTATTCATTAATATTAATATTAATAGTAATAGTAAAACCCTGACGACTATTACTACTCCATTAAATCAAAATAATCTATCCTTATCAAATGAGAGCATCATGTACCTGGTTAAATAATATAAATACTAATGGGGTAACGAGGCGTAAAATCATGCTTAAAAACAAACTAGGTAAAAGACTTGATCAAACTGATATTGAAATTATGGATTTAATGATATTAGGCAAAAATAACAAAGAGATTTCACTGACACTCAAAATACCTCTTTCTACAGCACAGAGAAGGGTTAGAAATCTAATATCTACAGGCTATATAACATCCGATATTCAAATAAACTATCAAAAGTTTGGTTTCAAAACAGGTTTGCTTTATGTATATTTAAGAAACGGAAATATCGAAGAAACAGCAAAAAAAATACACAACTTGGATCAAATAATATCGGTGGAAATTCATATAGGCAATTCCGATATTCTTGGCAATGTAATTTACAAAGAAGGTAAGCAGTTATTGAATTTAATTTCGGCCATAAGAAAAATGGAAGGTGTGGAGAGAATAGTGGGGTCTGAAAGAATCTATCAGAGTCCATTAAAAAGAAATAAGAACATAATTAACGTTTTAAACGTACAAGGACTAGCGTAGCAGCAGGATTCTGGACATACATACATATATCAATTATGATTCAGTGATTCGACTTTGAATTTTAGATATTTTTATTTTCTAAGAGAAAAGAAAAGTATTAATTCAATATAATTTTCTCAACAAACCTCAGTTATTTGAATTTAATATGTTCAATCAACTTAAGTAACCAAGAATTCTCGCTTTATAAAGACGGTAATTTTACATTATGGACCAGACCAGCCGCAATAGTAACATCAGAAATATTATTATATGATCTTTCTTCCAAATCGTGTAATGCTTTTGCTTTTATGACGTTTTCTTTATTTTCAAAGTCTTCACTGAGTCTTACCTGTTGCAAAACCTTACTTTTTGGAGCTGGAAACGTTACATTCTTTAATAGTTGTGTTAATCGTAATACATGAGAATAACCTTGTACGTTAACTTCCTTCTTCTTCCGACCTTCTATAGCATCCTGTTGACTAATTACTTCATTTATTTGGATTTCTGTCCCACCAAATTGTGAAATTTGCTCGCTTTTTTCCTGGTCCATAATATGTATGTTCATAGAATTATATAACCCCCACATATCCCTTATACAGTATTTTGTCGATAAACAAATTGGCAGTTAATTAACTAGTTGACAATGCTACTAATCTGGTCTTATGAAACAATATTGTGTTTTGTTTAATTTGTGAGCAAAGTTATAAAGCCCTTTTGTTTGAATCTGTTTGGCTGGCTGAGATTATAACATCAAATTTAAAGAGAATAAAACATTGTAAAATGATTGATTCTATGATTATTTTATTATCCTTTAAGGATAGATGAATATCGTTTATTAACTATAGTTACGAAGTTTTAAGGTATCCTAGAGAAATAGTATTAAAGGCTACATTCGTGTGATAAGTATCTATAGAAAAAAACAATAGAATCGCAACTACTTGTTCTGTTGACTGTAGGCACAAAAGCATGAGACTTGAAAACCACATATCTAAAGCTGGCGACGCCTCAAAGATATTGATGCCTTTAATACTTCTAAACTAGGATTTTGTTATTAAACCTGTTGATGGATATTTATTGACATATAGAAAGCAAGGTCAAGGTCAAGTGGGATGATGATCTGGAATAATTATCATAGCAGTTTATTGCTTTTCTAAAAAACAGAGACTTTTTATGAAATTGGACTAAGTGCCGGAGCAAAAAATAGGTCGGGGTATTCCTATCTTCCAAATAGTCTGTCACATGCATCTTTTCCTGCTATTTCAACACATTGGTTGTAGATATCGTTACTAAAATCTTTAAATGGATTGAAGGGTTGTTGGAATGGAGAGTCGTCTCTTGGGATATTTGGAGAAGGCGAAGGTGAAAATGGAGAAGACGGTGGTAGAAGACTTTCTACCTGATCCGACTCAGAACCTTCCTTTAATGTAACAGGAATCTCAACTGTGCGATTATCTCTATATACTGTAAGCTGAACAGTGTCCCCTACTTGTTTTGTAGAAAGTGCTTTTCTAATATCCTCTACCGACCCTATGGTAACATTCTCGATTCCAATTATGATATCTCCTCCGAGTTCTATTTGATTTCCATTAATGTTGGAGCTGATATATCCGCCTCTAATTCCTGCATCCTCAGCTGAACTATTTCTAAGGACATCAATAACTAAGAATCCTTTTTCTCCTCCATCAACGATGTTAGATGGTACATTTATTTGTAAGGCTATTTCAGGTGTAACATTAATACCCGTTATTCCAAGAGATGGACTATTGTTTTGTATTTCTTGCATAGTTTCATCGTCTGAAATTGTAGAATCTGGTCTTGCTGCCAAAGTCAAACCTATTTCTTGCACTTGTCCGTTTCTTATAATGGTAAGAGTAACATTTTCTCCAACTTTCTTTTCTCTATCCAGATAAGAAAGTAAATCATCTATTTTTCTAATAGATTTATCATCAATTCCTACGATTACATCTCCTCCGAGTTCTACCTCTCTTCCTTCTATTTCTGTCAATATTGCACCACCATGTATTCCAGCTTTCTCTGCAGGACTTCCAGAGGTAACCTGTATTACTAAGAATCCTGTAGTATTCTTAAGATTCATCATTTCTGCAATATCTGAATCTATATCCGTTCCAGATACTCCCAAGTAAGGATGCTGGTATTCACCCGTAGTAATGATAGAAGGAACCACTTTTTGGATCAAATACGAGGGAATTGCAAAACCTACTCCAGAATACACACCCGTAGCGGAGAAAATAGCAGTATTGATTCCTATAACTTCGCCCCTCATATTTAGTAATGGTCCACCGGAATTTCCCGGGTTTATTGCCGCGTCAGTTTGTATTATATCTGGAATTGAAAAAGCCGGGGTATCTTCAACAAGTGGTATCGGACTATTCTCAGAAGGCAATGCTGGAAGTACTCTTCCTAGGCCACTTATTATTCCCTCAGTTATCGATGCAGACAACCCAAAAGGATTACCAATAGCAGCAACCCTTTGTCCGACATTCACTTTAGAAAAGTCGCCTATCTGTAATGGGATTAGTTTTTTCATGACTTCCGTATTATTCTCCAGAGGAATCTTTAAAACAGCTATTTCGGCGAAGGGGTCTACACCCACTACAGTAGCTTTATATCCAGTTCCATCAGTGAAGGTTACATCAAATTCTTTATTGACAGAATCTCCAGCCACTACATGGTAATTAGTAACTACATATCCCTCTTTATCATATACAAAACCTGAACCTAAGCGAGATGCACCAGGTACGTTTGAATCTTGTGTAACTTGCACTACAGACTGATCCACTTGATCATAAAGTTTAATTAAATCTTCCTCTGGCGAATTATCCGAACTATTACCTGATGATAACGTATTGTTATTTGCTATCATAAAACTGTTATCACTATTAGTTATATTTGATAATGCTTGTTGTTGCGCAAAAGCATTATCAAAGAGATAGGTTTCGGTATTAATTATAGTCGACACTAAGTAGAAGCCTAAATATAGTATCACTACAGTGACTACAACAAAAGACATCCAAAATTTCCGCCCATCGTTTGGCTTTGTATTAAATGGCATGAATGAGTTTAATAGTAAAGTATCGTATTTAAAATGTACTTATCTAATATGTGACTCTCTCCATACACTGAAATTCAATTCCACAAGTAATGTAGATTTTTTAAACAATACGGATATGTTGTATGCGATTCATAAAATGCAAACTCACTACATAGATATATTTTGTTTATTTCCCTTAAAAATGCACGAAAATATCGAAGATAAAAAGAAAATACAAATACAGGTACAATCCTAAATGACGATCTAAAACTTTAGTGTGAGAATTTTACACTTGTAAAGCCTCATAGTTAAATATATTATTGCTTATTGTACCACATGGCAAAAGATCCAGTTTGTAATATGAATGTAGACGAAAAAACTGCAAAACATGTATCAGAAGTTGACGGTAATAAAATATATTTGTGTTCTGCAGCGTGTAAACAGCAGTTTGAACAAAATCCGTCAAAATATGGGTATTGAAGCAACAAACTAATTATCCTACCCTATCCTATCCATCAATTTCAGGTTTGCCCTCATATTTTCTTTTTATTGACTCTATTCTACCACGGTATTTCTGACTATAACCTGATTTGCATGAATTACAACAAAAGAATCTTTCAATATTTGCAAATTTCAGAATTTTAGGTTTATCATGGACTGGTCCCTCACAAAAATCACAAACAATATTTATCGCTAAACCATCTGAAATTTTTTTCTTAATTGTCCGTATTTCTTCTTTTAAGTTACTATTCTGATAGTTATTGAGAATATTTCTTCTCCTCTTTACATTTTCCTTGAGGTTCTCTAAATGGATGAAATGCTTTTCTTTCCCCTCCCCTGATTCTATTTTCTCAAAATCAAAAATTGGTAAAACACCCTTGATAAATCCAATATTTACGAGTCTATCGTATCTGGCTTTAACTGTTGGGGTAGTTATTCCTGTATCTCTCGAAATCTGCCTGAATGATTTTCTACCGTCTTCTAGAATTGAATTGATAATTGATACATCAATTTCGTCAAGTTCAAGTGGCATGAAACTATCAATCCTATAAATCGATAACGGTATATATATCCTTTACATTTGTAAAGATCTTGTAGAAATTACTGATAATATCTATATATGAGGAAATGGATTATAAGTTTTGATTCATGTAAATACTAATATGTGGTATCATCATAATCGACCTATATGAATAATTATAACACCATATTGATTGATTTGCCCATGGTCAAAAATTGGGGATCCTAATGAATGTGTAACCTGACTTTTCTAAACCTGCTTTTATTTCCTTAATGTTTGTCACAACGGGATCAAACTCAACAACTACACTGTCTTTCACATAATTTATATCAATTTTCTTGATACATTTATTATTTCTTAGTTGCTTTTCTACAATGGGTTACAGGTTGTACAATACATCCCAACAACTTTGAGATGAGCCTTTCCGTATAATGGCAACAACCATTAACTCATGCTTACTTATATAATACTTTGATTACAAAAGGTATGAAAAGGCACCTTAAGGTTGTAAAATCTGTAATTGTGCCCAATACATTCTTTAGGCATATCATATCCTAATATTTTACATTTGTAAAGCCCAGTTGTTAAATATGTTCTCTTGCTATTTATGACATGGCAAAAGACCCTATTTGCGGTATGTTTGTAGAAGAAGAGGAAAGCTCGATTCATCATGAAAAGGACGGAATTACTTATTATTTTTGCTCATCTCAATGTCTAAATGAATTTCTTGAGCCCGAGAAGGCTTTAAAAAAATTAAAGATTCATGTTGTTATAAGCATAGCCTTAACCATACCCATAGTTTTACTCAGTCTACCACATATGATTCCACAAGTGGGTCATCTTTTACCTATGAACATGATGGGGTATACTAATTTCATACTCTTGGTTTTAGCAACTCCTATTCAATTTTGGATAGGCTTGCGATTCTATAGAGGATTTTGGGATGGCGTCAAGGCTAAAGCTTCGAACATGGATACTTTAATCGCAATAGGCACGTCTGCTGCTTATATTTACAGTACTATAGTTACCATATTTCCAGGATACTTTCCTTTTACTGCTGTATATTTTGAAACGGCTGCAATAATAATTACTCTGATTCTGATAGGAAGACTGCTAGAAACAAAGACAAAAGAAAAAGCTTCCAATGCAGTAAGAAAGCTGCTGGACTTAAAACCACGAACCGCTCGAGTACTAAGAACTGTAACAAGTGAAAAAAATGACCCTGGTGAAAGTACTAATTCTTTGGATAGCCCTAATACGAAACTAGTCTCCAATGAAGTTAGGGAGATAGAAATTCCTGTCGAAGAGATCATAGAAGGAGATTTAATGGTCATACGACCAGGTGAAAGAGTTCCTACGGATGGAACAATAATTGATGGCTCTTCTTCCATAGATGAATCTGCAATAACAGGTGAAAGCATACCTGTAGACAAAGTTAAGGGAGATGAGGTAATAGGAGCTACCATCAACAAAAACGGTTTACTAAAAGTAAGAGCTACCAAAATTGGCCAGGATACAGTCTTGTCCCAAATAATCACTTTAGTGGAGGAGGCTAAAACAGGGAAAGCAAAGCTAGAAAAAATGGTTGACCAAGTTGCCAAGTATTTTGTTCCTGCAATCATAATAATAGCAATTGGGGTTTTTCTTGGATGGTATTTTATCGGAAATGCGGGACTGACTTACTCTATACTAGCCTTTGTGTCCGTAATGATAATTGCATGCCCCTGCGCGTTGGGATTAGCGACTCCTGCAGCTTTAATGATGGGTGCTGGAAAAGGTGCTGAAAATGGGATTTTGTTTAAAAGCGGTGAACATATTGAGATAGCAAGTAAAGTTGATACAATAGTATTTGATAAAACTGGAACTTTAACAGAGGGAAAACCGTCTGTTACCGATATCATAGCACTTGATCAGACAAATAATCTTGAATTGTTAAGATTAGCGTCTATAGCAGAATCTGGGTCTGAACACCCATTAGCTAAGGCCGTCATAGCTAAAGCAAAAAAAGAAGGATTTAAAGCAATAGTCTCTCCTGATTCATTTGAAGCAGTAGCAGGACATGGTCTTCAAGCTACATACTCAAACCAAGAGATAATGATAGGAAATAGAAAAATGATGTATGACTATAATATAGCGATGAATGATGCTGTAGAAACAAGGCTTTCGCAGCTGGAACAAGAAGGTAAAACAACCGTGTTAGTTTCGATAAATAAACGCTTGTCTGGAATAATTGCTATCGCTGATATCATAAAGACGGGAGCAAAAGAAGTGATAGAGATGTTAAGAAATCAGGATATCGAACCAATAATGCTCACAGGAGATAACGAAAGAACTGCCAAGGCCGTTGCCTCCAAAATTGGAATAGAGAGAGTAATAGCACAGGTATTACCCCATCAAAAAGAAGAGGTTATAGATGATTTAAAGACAAAGGAAAATAAAATTGTGGCAATGGTTGGAGATGGGATTAATGATGCACCTGCTTTGGCTAGAGCTGATTTGGGAATTGCGATAGGTTCTGGAACTGACGTTGCCAAAGAAACTGGAGGCATTATCTTGGTTAAGAACGATATCCGCAATGTATTAACTGCGCTAGACCTAGGAAAGAAAACGGTCTTAAAAATAAAACAAAACTTGTTTTGGGCCTTTGCTTATAATACAGGATTGATCCCGGTAGCTGCGGGTGTACTTGTTCCTTTTTTTGGGCTTTCAGTATTTGGGTGGCTTCCAATTCTCGCAGGTGTAGCAATGGCTATGAGTTCGGTAACTGTGGTTACAAACTCATTACTACTAGGAAAGTATAAACCTAAAAAATAAAGTCTGAATGTCTTCTTTACTATCATATTTTATTTTATTTTTACATATCATATATAGTTAGAAGATTGATTGCATTTGTTGCAATTTACAAATTTATTTTTGTTGATAGAGCTTCATTATTTCCAGGGGATCTATCTTGCCAAATGACAAATAGTTTGTTTTCAGCAGATAATACCGTCATTGAAGGACATTCAGATATTCCAGCATTATTACTAATGTTGACGGATTCACTAAGAAATGAGTCGCCCATATCCTGACTTCCCATGAGAAATATGTCCTGATTTCCTTCGACAGTATTATTGAGTGGTGTAGCTTGTATCGCAACGATTAATTTATTAGAGTGGTGAATTATGTCGACATTAAGAGGATTGAGAAATTGACCTTGTATAAAAGACGGTTTTGCAAAACTGTTGCCATCATCTATGCTTTTGGTAAAATAGATACCGTCTCCTGTTAAATTATTGCTGTTAACATTTTCACTTGTAGGTGTTGTTGTCGCTTGATCGGAATTATGATGAGTTGTTGATGGATCAGGAGAGCCCCAAATAACATATACGTTATTATCGCTGGCGTCTATTTGCAACTCACCAGGCTTTTCATCAGTATTTAAACGGATTTCTTTGTCAAAACTACTGCCGTTGTCAGGAGATTTAACAAAAAAGATTCCACCTTCCATGTTGTTTGTTCCTACAACTGATCTATCATCGCTATCAATATTCCAGGCTACATAGACATTTTCTTGAGAGGAGGAAATCTTTGGAAAAGAAGTTTTTCCTGCATTGTTTGAAAGATTTACTACGTCACCAAATGTTTGGCCACCATCGTTACTTGAGATAAAATAAATACTACTATTACCTTGTGTAAATTTTTGAGCATCTTGCCATACAATGTATACATTGTTACCCGATACAGATATTTCTTGATTATATGAATCAGCTGTATTGTTTGAAAGATTTACTACGTCACCAAATGTTTGGCCACCATCGTTACTTGAGATAAAATAAATATCTCGATTGAGTGAAGTATTGTCAGCCCAAACTATGTAAACATTGTTTCCGTTTACTGCCATTTGAGGATGTTCAGAAAATCCAGTATTGTTTGAAAGATTTACTACGTCACCAAATGTTTGGCCACCATCGTTACTTGTTTTTAATAATATGTCATAATTCATTCGATTTTGACCAAACAGATTGTCCTGCCATAAGACAAATACTCTATTTTCTGAGGAATCAGTCTGAGGATAAACAGAATCTCGGATATTATCGCTTATATTTTTAATATCAAAAGTAATGTTAGCATTACCATTATCTTCTAAAACCTGTGAGTAGGATAATCTTTCGGTGCCTACAACAAATATTGAAAGAGTTGAGAATATCGTTAATAAGCAAATTAAAGGCAGTAAATAATTTTGCTTTCTACATGAAAACATGAGATATACTATTCAACCCCCTTAAATAATAGTTTAACTTGAGATCTAAATTCAATGGTGTATACAATTGGTAGTCAGATTTATGATTTGATTGGGTTTGGGTTCATAAGCAAAAGGGTATGCAAGATCATTAACAGTAACAAATAATTCATCATAATTAATTGCCTATTATATATAATCCAGAAATAAGAATATAATTATAATTGTTAGGAAAATCTGATTATTATTTCTGTCTTTTTATAAGAAATTCATTTCCAGTTTTATTTTAGTATTACAATCTGTGACAACCACGAGAATAATTTAGGCAGGAATCATATATGTAATTTTTTATTATAATCACTTATGGGCCTGCCCAGTTAAATGAAATATGCTTGCTAGACCTGCCCTCTCTCTGCCACTTAAAACTCATTGTATCTACTTCGTCCTTTACAGCTATGCCCCATGTTGCAACTGCGCCTGGACCAACCTCACTTCCAGGCGGATTTATTGTTTGAACTCTTTTTCCAGGCGGAGTCGTTGGGCCTCCTAAAGCTACTGCTTTTGCAAGAACTTTTCCAGGAATTTCGGCACTCCAACTACTCAAGTCTTTAGAAATTTCAAATCTTATTGGGGCAAAATCAATCCCCTTAATTCCCCCTATCAACTTGGCAAATTCTGCCATAAATCCTCCTGCTCTACCACTAAAAATCATCTGAAGTGCTTCTCTTTGTTTTTCATCAGCGCGCTCATCAAAAAAGAGTCCTAGATTTACTTTTGTCTTTCCTGCCCAAATATTTCCTTCAAATGCTCCAATAGCTAATACATTCAATTCGTCTAATGTTACATTTCCATAATTACCTTTGTTGATATGATATGCTAAAACACCTTCGCAATCCCCAAATGTAGGTTCTTGTGCAAATTCACAAGGACAGGGAATCTTACATTTACATACATCAAACCAATCTCCTGCGGCTTTCCAAGGCGGAATGTTAGTTGTCATGTGATTAAGTACAGGGGCTAAAATTTAAGATTATCTTGTTTCTCTAGAATATTTATAGAATCAAATAAAATATAAGAAAAATTAGATCAAGAAACTATATTTTGTCAAATTCTTGACCTTTATTTCATGTTCATATTCATGTTCGTATTATGTTTTATATCGTTTGTTTCGCTATCCTCCTGAGAAGGATTATTCATATTCATTGAGATCATATCAGTACCTGTACTTGTCATCTCATTCCCTTCTGTTGCTAGTGAAATCATTCCTGTTATTGTAAGCAATCCAATTAGTATAAACATAATTCCAACTCCCCTAGCCATCCAAATTCCCTTTGACCAAATCTTTTCTACAAAAATGATAGCTGCGAACAAACCCATCCATAAAAGATTCATCCAGCCTAATACAATCATGAGTAAAAAATAAGGCCAACAACATCCAAGACAATACATTCCATGAAATAATCCCATCTTCAATCCATCTGTCAATTTGTTTCCTTTCCATCTCTTCATAAAAAATGCCAAAGGAGATTCACAATATCCTAAACATTTTTTTTCAATGGGCTAAATTGGTAAAATCCAGATATTACAAGCAAAATTCCTGATACGACAGCGAAATCTTTTGTGTTATACCCTACAAAAAGATTATTCATAAGTACGGACCAAAACAAGAGTAACACAATTCCCGTTAATGACCATACCAAAAGATATGTTCCTACAAAACCTGAGGTTTTGATAACTCTATGTGATAAAAGCAAGTAGGAAAATTTATCATGTTGCCTATTCTCTTTTCTTTCAAAATTATCAATATCATGATTAAGCTTTCTACTTGAATGAACATTATTATCGTCAATTTTACTTTTGCTAAAGTGATTGTATAGTAATACCATAGGGATTATAGCCGGAAACATCATTGCTGCCATTCCTACAGTCCAACTAATTGTAAAAATTGTGACTGCTAGGGGATTTAGAGTCATCATGGCATGCATCATGTCTGGTTGGTCTATAGAAAAAATCCAAGTAGTTATAGATATAGTAACAAGGGAAATGCCTATTATTATTTGAGATTTATCCAATAAAACACCCCGGTGAGATACTGCATAGAATACACTAGGTAACAAGGTTATTTAACTCATGGTCAATTTGATTCTATGATATAATAGGGCGTCCATTTTTGCCAACTCAGTCATTTAATCGAGTGTTTAGTTGTTATTATTATTATTATTTAGATTAATATGTCATATTTTTGTATTTATCAATCAATCTTAAATAGTATTGTAAAGAGGAATACAAGTAAAACACTTGACGACTACTACTACAATTTTGGCTTCCATGCAAACCACTCTACTGGTTTTAGAATCTACAAAAGACGGATGGAAAGTTCATGAATGTTTAAAAAATGTAAATCCTAGTAGTGTGGCATTTGATCCTCTCAGACCTGATAGAGCATATTGTGGAACTTTTGATAACGGACTTTGGAAAACTGATGATAAAGGTCAAAGCTGGGAGAAGACTTCCTTGAATACATTGGGTTCAAGCATAATGTCTCTTTCAGTATGTCCCATTAAGAGAATTAATGAGGAGTTTAACAAGATATTTGTGGGAATGGAGCCTAGCTTAATTTTTACCTCAATTGATGGTGGTAAAAGCTGGGAGAAGGTTAATGAATTTAATAAATTGCCCTCGTCTTCTACATGGTCATTTCCTCCAAGGCCCTGGACACATCATGTTCGTTGGATAGAATTGGATGTAAATAATGAAAATAATATTTTCTTGGCTATTGAAGCTGGTGCATTAATCAAAAGTATTGATGGAGGTAGGTCATGGATAGACAAGGTAAAGGATGGACCGTATGACACGCATACATTAAGAACTCATGAAAATGCTCCGCAAAGACTGTATTCTGCCGCAGGTGATGGTTATTTTGAAAGTTTGGATTACGGGAACACATGGAAAAGAAGGGTTGAAGGATTGGGTTCCCATACGTATCTATACGGTCTCGCAGTAAATCATAGCGATCCTCAAAACATTGTAGTATCGGCAGCCAGTAATGCTTGGAAATCACACGCCATTCAAGATTTAGAAACCTTCATTTATAGACGTAATTCTGATGAAAAAAGTAACGAATGGATCCTATCATCTGACGGCCTGCCCGAACCAAAAGGTACAGTCATTTCTATTGTAGAATCTAATCCAAAGAATAAGGATGAATTTTATTGTTTGAATAATCGAGGGATATTCTACTCTTCAGATTCAGGAAAATCATGGACATCGTTAGATATACCATGGTATAAAGAATACAATTTGCAACATCCTTGGGCGTTGGCAGTTATAGAATGACACGAAGAGGGTCCTGTGAGACCATCCTACTTATCACATTATGCATCCTTAATAATTTCTTTAAATCTCGTATTAAGTATACTAAACTTTGACCACATAATTACATGATCAAAGGTTATGCAAAGTATCTTGAACAAACAAGTCTCACAAATAGAACATGAATTTTATGAAATTGTATAAAAGAATTTATCAATCTATTTATGAGAGAGTATAGAAAAACAAGAGAAATTGACAGTTAGATTCATAAACTCAAGATATTTTTGTTATACTATTTTATTAATCTTAATTACTTTGTCATCTGCGTTCTTGAACACCGGCGGAGCATGGGCACAAATGATATCACAATCTATCAAAGTGGGAGAGGCACCACAGAATATAAATTACAACCCAAGCAATGGTAATATGTATGTGGCCAACTTTAATTCGGGGGATATATCAGTGATAGACAGTGCTACTAATAAGGTGATCAGCACGATACAAGAAGTAGTCCTAATGCTTTAGAATACAATCCAAGCAATGGTAATATGTACGTTAGTAACTTGGATCTGGTATTAGCAATAGATAGCGATACTAATAAGGTGATTCAAAGTATAGACGCAGGAGACAGCCCGCAGTTTCTAAAATTCAACCCAAGCAATGATGACGTATACATAGATAACTTAGGACAGGTATTAGCAATAGACAGTGCTACTAATAAGGTGATCAGCACTTTACGAATACCTCATGGTCCGAGTTTCCTGAAATACAACCCAAGCAATGGTAATATCTATGTGGTATCTGATCCTAACTCAGATGCAGATACAGATGTAAAAGGTAAGGTCGTTGTGATAGATAATGCTACTAATAAGGTGATCCATACCATTGGTGTAGGAAAGGGTCCGAGTTTCCTGAAATACAACCCAAGCAATGGTAATATCTATGTGGCCAACGAAAATTCAAACGATGTGTCACTAATAATCACAACCAAGACCAACTCCACATCCTAAAACGTATGTATATTTAATTCCAACCGATAACCATATAAAATGTAAACAGACCAGTCCTCTTTTTCCATTTCTCCTTAATTGTAGGCAGAGACTTTAAGATTTGAAAGGCGCATCATACCTGATTTAACCCTTATCGATTCAATCAATGCATTAAGAGTCGGTAAATTTAATTTAATGAACTTGTGATTCTAAATTATACCTCTTTCTCTAAAATTCATAAATATATATCTTGACAGATTATTAAACTAGTCATGACTAAAGATCAAGGTTCAGAGGATTCGAGCAATAATACTTTCAGTAAGATTGAGGGAATGATTTTAGAAAAATTACTGACAATGGCTAATCAACAAACTCCATTAATCAGTGAGGAGGTATTACGCCAATCACTTGCAGAGGCATCTAAATCACCACAGTTTGAATCTGCTCTCGATAAATTAATAAGAGATGGATTTGTCTCTCGTATTGGTAATGATGAGTTTCAACTCACGTCAAATGGTATTGAAGAACATTCAAGAAGGTTAAATGAAGGGACATTATATTGATTCGTTAGAGGGAACAAAATAAAATAAAATAATTGATTTAGTTTTAGTTTGCTCCTATTTTTAATTATAGCGATCAAAAATGCTTTTCTTTTGTTGGTTTATCTCAATGGTCCATAAAGAAATGAAATTTTTTTAATGACTCAGCCAATAGATTATAAATAGGCTATTTCGACTTAAGTGGTAGTCTAAATGATATATGACAGTTTTTTATGCTTGTCTCGTTTATTGTAAGATGGGACTGACCTTCGGGTCAAAAAATATCGTGTTATATCTTATTTTGTAGTTAATCCACTATCAGAATACTTTACTGTCATATAGAAAACCTATGAATCATAAAAAGTTTGTTATCACAATCATATTTAGAGAATTGAGTCGAACTATTGATAATTTTAGGGAATCGTCTACTAATAGTGTAGAATTACCCTCCTGGTTTACTGACATTGCAGAACCACTCAGATTTAATAGATTAACAGAGAATATTTCGACAGATATTGTAATAGTTGGCGGAGGCATTGCAGGCCTATCTACGGCATATATACTTTCAAATGAAGGTAAGAGCGTTATTGTTATTGAAGATGGCTTTATTGGCAGTGGAGAAACAGGACATACAACTGCTCACATTACACATGCCCTTGATGATAGATATTTTAACCTTGAGAAATTGTTTGGAAATGATGGTGCTGTTATGGCAGCTGCAAGTCATACCAAAGCCATTGACTTTATAGAATCTGTGATACTGAAGGAAAAAATAGATTGCGATTTTGAAAGAGTAGACGGATACCTATTTTCAAGTTCAATAGAGGATAAAGAAACTTTAGACAAAGAACTAGAAGCCACACACAGAGCGGGTCTTGATACAGAACTAGTTCCTCGATCTCCATTGACATCTTTAGACACAGGAGCTTGTATCAAGTTTCCTAACCAAGCACAATTTCATCCTTTAAAATATCTTCAAGGGTTGTCTAAATCAATAACTTTAAATAAGAATTGCAAAATCTTTACCGAAACTCATGTCCAAGAGGTTTCTGAAACTGTTGTAAAGACTTCAGATGGTTATGAGATCAATGCAAAGAACATCGTCATAGCAACAAATGCTCCTATAGTAGACAAAGTCAGCAAGATTTACGAAAAACAAATTCCATACAGAACTTATGTCATTGGGGCTCTAATAAAGAAGGGTTCTGTTCCAAAAGGATTGTACTGGGACACAGGAGATAAAAAATCAAAAAACACAATTCAACCGTATCATTATGTTAGAATTCAAAAATTAGAAAAAAGCGATCTTGATTTTGATAGGGCTAACGACTTTGTAGAGAAAGAATATGGTTCCAAAGATAAGGAAGAGGAAGGCGGCATCGGTGAGGGCGAAGGCGGATATGATTTATTAATTGTTGGTGGTGAAGATCATAAAACCGGTAACGTAAATGATATTGTGGAAAGACACAGTCGTCTTGAAAGTTGGGCAAAACAGCGTTTCCCAATTAAAAAAGTATTATTTAAATGGTCAGGACAGGTTATGGAACCCCTAGATTCATTAGCATTCATAGGAATAAATCCCATGAATAATGAAAATCAAAATAAGAATAAAATCTATATCGCTACTGGAGATTCCGGCAATGGCATGACTCATGGGACGATAGCAGGAATTCTATTATCTGATTTAATATTGGAAAAACAAAATGAATGGGCATGGTTGTACGATCCATCGAGAACTGTTAGTAAGCGAGAAAAAGATGATAATTCTTCGCAAGAGAACAATAATTCTGAGGACAATCCAACTTCAATTAATAAATCTCAAAGTAAATTATTAGTCGAGTCGCTTTTAGCTGGCCAAGGAGCTATCATAGAAGAAGATCCAGAAAATCCATTTGCAGTTTATAAAGATAAAAGTGGGCAAGTTCGCACATTTTCTGCCAAATGCACCCACTTAGGATGTACAGTAACTTGGAATCCCTTAGAACAATCATTTGATTGTCCCTGTCATGGATCACGATTCTTTAATAATGGAAAAGTAATAAATGGACCAGCAAACAGCGAATTGCAAGAAAAATAAATAATAAGTTTGCAAGGTTATAACAATTACTATTGTTCTAATGCAATCGGATAACTGACTTTAATATTTCCAGAATCATTTATTCATAAAACTATTTTCCTTTTTGAAAATTAGATGCGATTCACCACTGGGTCTACGATCTTCAAAATCTATTGTATATCCGAAAGATTCTAAAAATTCTTTAATTTCCTTGTGATAGGTCGTACCATTTGATAAATTATGTATTTCGACTATTATTCTGAGATTTTGGGCTCTTAATATTAATTCCTTAGACCCTTTTATTACATCCAATTCTGCTCCTTCGACATCTATTTTCATCCATTTTACTTCTTGAATCTCAATATTGTTATCTGACAATATAGAATCAATGGTATTCGCATCGACGTACACGTGTTTTCCTAATCCTTTATTTGCAAAATTATCAATATCAGTATTTATCGTTCCAAATTGATTATTTCTTAGATCGTCATTAACAAAAAACTTTATTTTAGTTTTTTCAGAAAAAATTGCACAATTTAGAGGTATAACATTCGCTAGTTCATTTAATTGAATATTTTTCTTCAACAGTTCAAATATGGATGGATTAGCTTCTATGGAGATTACCTTACCTTCATTTTGCACCTTTTTGCTGCAATAACTGTGTATCGACCTATATTCGCACCTATGTCTAGGACAACATCACCTGGCTGAGGATCAAATCTTGTCAAAATTGCTTCTTCTCTTGAAATCAAGCTCATATAATCTACCATGTTAAGTGGACAATGAAATTTGTAATCGTATTTAGGTATATAGATCTTGGACGTTTCCTTTCCAAAGCCCAATTTATTCAAATATTTATATAGAAAAATTTTTAGCAAGAAGGAGGAAATAACTTCATTGCCCTTTTGTAATTTTTGAAATAATCTTGATGTGTTTCTTCTTTCATTTCCTAGTGCTGCTTTCATGATATTATTGGTTATCATAAAAATAGTCCGATATGTGAGAATGACAAATCTATTAAATGCATTATTGCCTATTTCTTGTGGATAATTGTTGGATATTGTCATCTCTCATCCAAAGGTATGATAGTTTATAAAGTATATAACAAATATGACAGTTTAATCAATAATAGACTCATCATGATTTTTTTTAGAATTTGGTATAGCGTATTCTTGTTAGCTAGAGCGCACTGAGGCATTAGTTTAATGTATTTGCTTTTATTCGATTGCAGGAGTTTTTTATGTGCTTGTATATATAAACAAGACCTGAGACAGTTGTTGCTATTGCAGTTGCTGTATCACATAATAAATTAATCAAAAATTTCATCATAATGTATATCTACAGATATGTTGTTTTAGAGTTAGACAGTATTTCAAGTATTCACCCCAAGATAAGATTGAAAAGATATGTTAGACGAATATAAAGGGAAGAGAAATTTTAAGGCCACTCCAGAGCCTGACGGAATTAACAAGTTAAATAGAAATGAAAGTGAGAATCGCATATCAAATAATCATAATTCACCAGGAACAAAACCTAGATTTGTGATCCAAAAACATGAAGCTTCAAGATTGCATTACGACTTGAGGCTTGAATCAATTAAAGAGAACGTTCTTCTATCTTGGGCAGTTCCTAAAGGACCCTCTTTAGATCCATCTAAGAAGAGACTTGCAATACAAACTGAAGATCATCCAGTAAGTTATTTGTTATTTGAGGGGGTAATTCCTAAAGGAAACTATGGAGCTGGTACCGTAATAGTATGGGATACTGGTGAGTATTCAATACAAAGAAACACTTTATCAAAATCTACCGCCACAAAATATGCAGAAGTTACCGGATCAGATGAAGAAGATGTATCAGAAATGATAAGAAAAAATAACAAGATTACCTTCAATCTATATGGACAGAAATTACAAGGCAAGTTTTCGCTGATAAGAACTAAGACAGAAAATCAATGGTTATTGATAAAATTAGATGATGAATATGCAAATGGATTATCCCGTAAGGATAAGGATGAATATGAGGATATAACAGAAAGTAGACCCGAATCTGTGCTAACTGGAAAAACAAATAGAGAGATGATCCAATACAAACACGAAAAATCTTTAGAAAATAATATTAAAGATCCAGATATTGTTACTAGACACCCCACAGAAACCAACACGGTTGCTTCGAATATACCAAATACGAATATAGATACCAAAAATCCTCCACCATCACCATCACCATTTATTAACTCATCATTAAAACAGACATTCTTTAAAGAGGCGAAACCGATGTTATCGTCTCTTACAGATAAACCATTTAATGATAAGAACTGGATTTTTGAAATAAAATGGGATGGAGTAAGAGCTATCACTCTTGTAAATATACGAGACAAGGCTTGTTTTATAAGATCACGCAGTGGCGATATTATCACTCATCGTTATCCAGAGATTGAAAAAACCTTAACGTCTGCATTAAACGAAGCAATTATCAAAGACTTTGCCGTTTTGGACGGGGAGATAGTTGTTTTGGATAAGGAGGGATATCCTAATTTTCAAAATCATCAAAAAAGAATGAATATCGATTCCTTAAAGAGTATTGACATTTTGTCTAATCTTTATCCTGCAGTATATTATGTATTTGATATATTATATTTAGACAATAATATCCTAAAAGAAACGCCTTTTATAGAAAGAAGGAAAATACTATCATTTCTTATTAAAAAAGAAAACGAGAAGATAAGGTTATCCGACTATGTCGAGGAATTTGGTATAAACGTTTTTGAAACTATAAAGAGTATGAACCTTGAAGGGGTAATTGCGAAACATAAAAACAGTAGATATTATAGTGGTACACGTTCCAAAGATTGGCTCAAAATAAAGAATATCAAAACTCAAGATTGCATAGTAATTGGATATACAAGAGGTGAAGGTAACCGGAAAAATTATTTTGGATCCCTTTTACTTGCTGCTATAGATAATAAAAATAAAAACGATAACTTAGATTCTCCAGATGACAGTCAATTAAAATTCATAGGTCATACCGGAAGTGGATTTAATTTTGAAAACCTTCCTATAATTTATCAAAAATTAAGAGAGATAGAAACTATACAATGTCCCATTAGAAACGTTCCATATCTTAACAGGGAGACAATATGGGTAAAACCCACAACAGTAATAGAAGTGAAATTCAACGATTGGACCAACAATAAGATTATGAGAGCACCTATTTTTCTAAGAGTTAGAAACGACAAGCCCCCCTCTGAATGTGTCATTGAAATAAGTGATAGAATATTCAATGATATCGCAGCAGGTGATATAAATAAATCCCAAGTTAATAACAATATAAACAAAAATAAGCACAGTAGTAGTCCCGTAACAGAAAATAACAAATCCTTTTCCCATTTGAAAAAGGAATTCTGGAAAGCAACAAGAGATCGCCCCGCTATTACGAAAAGAGACTTGATAGACTATTATGATAAAATGAGTATGCATCTGCTACCTTTTCTTCAAGACAGACCTCTATCTCTTAGTAGATATCCAGATGGGATACATGGAAAAGCATTTTATCAAAAGGATTGGAAGTTTGACAAACCTACGTATGTAAAAACAGTTAAAGTATATTCAGAATCAAATTATGAGGAGGAGATTAACTACATTGTATGCAATAACAATGAAACTCTATTATGGCTCATAAATTTAGGATGCATTGAAATACACCCATGGAATAGCAGAGTTAACGATTACAATGAATGCAATAAGATGGATTTGTTAGAAACAAAGGAGTGTGGCCTAAATTATCCGGATTTTATAGTTTTTGATTTGGATCCTTACTTAAATGTTGACGATGAAAATAGTTCAAAGGAACCAGCATACGGTTTAGAAGCTTTTAAAGAGACAGTAGAAATTGCATACGGTTTAAAAGATATTTTTGATGGATTGAATTTTAAATCGTATGTAAAGACTTCGGGAAAAACGGGTCTACATATTTTCTTACCAATAATCAACTTGTATTCACATAAGCAAGCAAGGGAATTTGCAAAGGTAATATCACAAATCTTAAAGAAAAGTATGCCGAGTAAAATTACTACAGAGTGGAAAACAACTGATAGAAAGGGAAAAGTGTTCTTTGATTATAACCAAAATTCTATTGGCAAAACACTTGCATCGATTTTTTCGGTAAGGCCGATAGAAAACGCCCCTGTATCTGTCCCATTAAAATGGGAAGAATTATCAGGTATTATACCCACCGACTTTACAATAATGACAGTGCCCGAAATATACAAGAGAAAGATAAACTCGTGGAACGACATTTTATCATGCAGGCAAAATCTTGAAGAAATTCTTAATGATATCTCGGATTTCAAAGTATAAAGAACGCAAAAATGCCTATTAATTAAGGGGAAAGCCAATCTATGATGGTCCTCTTCTTTTGGTCCTTTAATAAAGATAATTAAGTAAAAGGATTGACATATATTAGTTTTTAGAGGATCTGCTCCTTTGAACGCTTGCTTTTAATGCCTCTATAAGATCATTGCTTGTATCCTTTGAGTCATCCCTCTCTTCCGTTTTATAGATAATCCCTTTAGATTTTGCAGTTACTAATTTTTCTAATTCTTTTGCATATTCGTCTGAGTATTGTGTTGCATCAAATTGTGAACTAGTCAAATTTCCTACCAACATTTTCCCAAGTTCTAATTCTTTCTCATCTATAGGAACTAATGATCCAGATGATTCGGACCCTGGCATACCTTCTATTTCATCTATAGGTGTTATCTCTTCTTGAAACATTAGCTGATGCATTATCAAACCCCTTTGGTATGGGCGAATGGCAACTAAATGCTCCCTATCTTTAAGAACTACTTTGCCTATAGCAATTTTGTTTGTTTCTTTTAGCGAATCAACAAATAGCTTAAAGGCCTTATTAGAAGCTGACACCAAATTTTCTTTTTGTTTGCCTCTCCTTTTTTTTGCGGATCCATCCGTAGATGGCGATACATAATAACTCTTTTCGATAAGAATAGTATCAAAATCCTTTAAATCTATAAATTCTTTAATGTCTATTGTCTTTGTAGTTATTGCTTTGATTTTATCCA
Organism: Candidatus Nitrosocosmicus sp.; assembly: GCA_013114705.1. Classification (GTDB taxonomy): domain Archaea; phylum Thermoproteota; class Nitrososphaeria; order Nitrososphaerales; family Nitrososphaeraceae; genus Nitrosocosmicus. Next base: position 20,893 of record QCWC01000013.1, read on the forward strand.
AGTCTTCTTTTTCTATTATAACATACTCGTCTTTTGATATCTTGTACCCTTTCTTTATTTCCTCATAGGGAATTTCCCTCTCCTCTACTGGACACCATTTTTTGTATTGAATCTTATGTCCTTTTTCATCTAATTGATTAAAGGAATATTCATTGTTGCCATCTAACACAGTAAATAACTTTATGGG
>QCWC01000223.1 GCA_013114705.1 Candidatus Nitrosocosmicus sp.
AAGAACAACATAAGAGAGATAATTATTTGTGTAGGGTATCTGAAAGAACAAATAATTAATCATATCGCTAGCGGAAACAAATTTAATGTGAACGTAGCTTATGTGGTTGAAGAAGAACCTCTAGGAACCGGAGGAGCTTTAAAAAATACCCAATCATTGCTAAAAGACGAGAAAAATGGTTTTTTTATGATGAACGGAGATATCCTGACAAACATAGAATTTAATACGTTGTCGCAGAAGGCCGAATTCAATTCAATAGCTGTCGTGCCGTTGAAGAGTCCTTTTGGGATAGTTGACTTTAATGATCAATTATTTGTTACAGGATTTAAAGAAAAACCTAATATCTTAGACAAATGGATAAATGCCGGAGTATACTATTTTAACCAAGAGATATTTAATTTTCTTCCAGATAAAGGGAATATAGAAACTACTGCCCTTCCCGCTATGGCAAATGAACAAAAACTAAGAGCAAAAAAATTTGATAAATCATTTTGGAAGTCAATCGATTCACATAAGGACATTGAAGAAGCTTCCAAGGAATTAGCTAGACTATACTCCAAATAGTGATGAAAAACAAAATCGCCTTCAGTACAGGATCTCTACTAAATCCTAAGGAAATTCTGAATTTTTGTTCAAATGTGGATACCAACAAAAATGTTCATTCAGTATGGACTCCTGAATCATGGGGAAAAGAAGCGTTTTCATTATTAGGATCTATCTCACAAGTCACAAGTAGAGTTAAAATAGGAACATCCATTATCAATGTTTATACTAGAACCCCTGCGACCATAAGCATGGGAGCAATAACATTAGATATCCTCTCGAATCACCGAGTCATTATCGGATTGGGTACGAGCACCCCTCAACTAATAGAAAACCTGCATGGAATGAAATTCAAACATCCTCTTTTAAGAATGAGAGAGTATGTGGAATCCATAAAATTGTTACTTAAGACAGGGAAAACGACATTTGAAGGTCGTTTTGTCAAAATATCAGATTTTGAACTTTTAGAACATTCCAGAGATAATATACCGATCTATGTGGCCGCAGTTAATTCAAAAATGCTGAATCTCGCTAAAGAAATCGCTGATGGTCTTATCTTGTATCTAAAACCAAAGGAAGAATTAGAAACGATAATGAAACAAGCAGAACGATTTACGTTCAATAGGACCTTTACAAAGGCCACCGTAATTATCACATCAGTTTCCAATAGTGATCCCTCCCAAGCCGTGCGGCGTGCTGCAAAAACTTTTGCATTTTATATATCAGTTGGAAAAATCTATTACAACTATCTGCTAAAGACAAAATATAAAGACGTAGTAAAAAAAATTTATTCGGACTATCACAAATATGGTATTGATGAATCAATAAGAAATATTACTCCAGAGATTCTAAATGATTTCGTAATTGCCGGAAGTGTAAATGATTGTATTTATCAAATCAAAGGATTCATAAAAACAGGTGTTGATTTGCCAATACTGCAGGTCAACCCTACCATACGTTCGGACGGAATAACCAGTTACAAGGATTTCTTTGACTTATGAAAGTAGCGATCACCTCGTCAGACACACAGAAATTTACAAAGAATACAAACTATACGGTATCGGAAATCGCCTCTAGGTCAATTGTTAGTTTATTATCCAAGTCAAAGATCCAAAAGGCAGAAGTCGATGGATTAATAGTATCAAGTAATTCATTTGAACCATATCTAAGTAACATTGTTTCAGAAATGGTAGGCCTAAAACCTAAATTCTCAACAAAGGTGGAAAATCTTTGTAACTCTGGAACAAGCGGAATATTGCTAGCATATTCGTTGATTCGGTCCGGAATATGTAAAGCAGTTTTGGTAACAGGCGTGGAAAAACAAGATAGCCCCGGAAATAAATTGATTTGGGATATTTCTCGGGGTATTTATGATATGCCTGTACATTGGGCATCACTTTATGCAAATAATCATTTTCAAAAATTTGGTACTAGGGAGAAAGACTTGGCATTGATTTCTCTTAAGAATCATAGAAATGCAAACAAAAATCCCAATGCTATTTTCTTTGACAAGACATTCACGTTTTCTCAGATAATAGGCGCAGTAGAAGTTGCAGCTCCACTTAGGAAATTTGATTGCTGTTATCCTTGTGAGGGCGTATCATCGGTATTGTTGGTCTCAGAGGATTTATCCGTAAAATTTGAACAGCCAATTTGGATTGTGGGAATATCCCAAAGCAATCAAGGTGCAAGTATTGCAACCATAACAGATAACCTAGACGGCATACTCTCAACCAGGATAGCCGCCAAAGAGGCATTTAGACAAGCGGATTTGGTCCCTTCTGATATTGATATTGCGGAGTTGCATGATGCTTTTAGTATATTAGAAATAATAGCATACGAGGATATCGGCTTTGTAAGTAAAGGAGATGGCAAAAAAATGTATAAAAAACACCGACCTTTTACTAATAAGAGAGGTGGTCTATTGGGATGCGGTCATCCGATCGGTGCCACTGGGATCGATCAAACTAATGAAATTGTACTTCAACTACAAGGATTAGCTGGCCAGAGACAGGTAGCTAATGCTAACATAGGACTAGTCCATAACATGGCGGCAGCGGGAACATCAACAACGATTATAATTCTGCAGAAATAGCATGAATCTCTTCGATTCTGTTTTAGAAATTGCCAAGGGTGGAGAACTAGTTTCATCGTATTGCGAGAAGTGTGAGAAGTATGTTTGGCCACCGAAGTATTATTGTAATTATTGCAATTCAAAAGTGTTATTTAAAATTGTAAAAAGAGAAGGCAGAATATTAGCAAAGGGTTATTCAAATATCCCAGGTAAAAAAGGAATTTTTGCTGTTGGAGAATTCAATGGGATCCGAATTATTGGAACTATCAAAGATAAAATGATGGTTGGTGAGAGCATCATAATGCAAGAAATCAGAGTAACCAACGGAAGATTGGATATCATATTTGTTAGCAGTTCAACCTAAAATAATTATTAGTAAGTATTACAATCTAATTTTTAATGGGTTACGAGGGATATCTTAGCGATAGAATGCTGATGAGTAGAGATGCATTAAACAAGAAGCAGATAAAAATAAAAATATTGGAACACGACGAACGAAATAGAGATCTATCAAAAAATGGTGATCGAGTATTGATAAAAAAGATTCTTTTGATAATTCAAAATTTGGAGACTGAGGAAATAGAAGAAATAGAATTAGATATAGAAGAGCTTGAATCTAGAATGAAAAAGGAAAGACTATTTACATCTTCTAATAGATGGGTCCCGCGCGTAGACATTAAAAATAATTTTGTTTCTGGAAGTAGGCACACATATCTCCTTTCTGATGCTATCGCATTAGATATAGTATCTTTCTAAAAAAAATAAGCGCCGCTGATCAGACTCGGACTGATGACCTACTGGTTAACAGCCAGCTGAGCTTCATAACACAAATTATGAATTTGCTCTACCAAGCTGAGCTACAGCGGCACTATCTATTTAAAAATTATGAAGAATAATTAAATGTTATGATTGTTGAATGAAGACATAAATCAAAAAATAGTAAAAATAAGGTATTAGATTATCAGTTAATCGGGTGTGATTTTGTTAACCCTTCGAATATATGTAAACTCCGTCAAGGAACACCCTTGAATCTTTATTCTTTATTTTGGTAGAAGATTCTATATTGGCCGCTGTTTGGGAAACATTCTCAATATTGGGTCCTGTGATCAATATGTCATCACCCTGAACAACTACTTTAGTTTCCTTACCAATTATTTTTGAAACACGAGATGAACGTTCACCAAAAAAATTCTCAATATGAACTTCTTGGCCTTTAACCTTGACTGAAATTGGAAAATGAGCAAAGACAATTTTCAATTTGTATGTAAATCCAGAT
>QCWC01000224.1 GCA_013114705.1 Candidatus Nitrosocosmicus sp.
ATGATGACGTTGATGACGATGACGATGACAATTAATATATCATTAAAAATATCAAGAAAATATAGGCTGACAAGTCAGAATAGTCATTGATTATGAGTTTTGATCATAATCTGGGCAATTACAATTCTCATTTGCAAAAATAAATAATTGCATTATTTTTGATATTTGCTAATTCTTACATCAATGGTTAGAAAGTTTAACAATCTTATTTCTATGCCTTTGGTACTGATTGCATAGTTATCATTACTAGATCCAAGTAAGGTATTGGGTCAGAGATTAATTGAAAGTGAGGTAGCTTCAAGCAAGGAATCAGGTGTAGATCCGCCCACTCTGATAAATCAAATCAGGACATTTTTGATTCAGGCAGGTGATCAATATGCAGCACAAGATTTTGTAGATGCTGAACAAGCGATAAGACCCACCTATTTATAATGATGTGAGTTTCTGGGAAGACCTCTAGCAGCTTTAAACTCAGGATCAATGGATTCTACTGTACTACTGATAAGGAAAGATTTGATTGGTCCAATCTGAGGTGGAGAATAGGTAGAATTGATCTAATCTGTGGTAGCTGTATTAAATTATAATATGGATAAAGCAGAAGTACTATCCCAACAACAGTAACTCCCACAATAAAGTTTGAAAAAGACGCAGTATTACCAAACTCCAATCCAACCGATGAACTAGATAAATCCATTGGGCGTTTCGCTATATAAATTTCCGAGTTATCTCTGGTAAGACTCAGGTTAATGAACACCACTATACACCCCTTTAAATCCAATATCTCTTTGATTTCGATTCCATCTACTTTAACACCCATGAATACTTTGGTGGATCAAAGAATAATTATGATTTTCCTTAAACCCTGTACTATGTCTATAAAGTAGATTCATAAATTTTATAAACAAGGAAGATAGACTGGAAAAAAGAATGAATAGCAAATTTTCAGACTTTTCTACCAAAAGGGGGAGAATTTTTATTGCAATAATCATAATAGCTGTGCTGATATTACTAGTGGCATTTGGATTCGAGGGAGATATGATGAGATCTCCATCTACCGTTATGAATTTTTCAAATATGTACGATCCCTTTAGCAATAATACGGTAACATCTACAGTCAGTAATTTTGTCGTGATGGATTCCGGAACCTACTCAGGACCTCAACAATAAATCTATGAATAATTTTTTCTAGTTAGTGTTTAACCTTTTTGAGACCTATAAGGAGATCAGCAAAAAAAATCGGCGATAGTAAATTTTTATTTATTTCGAGTCAACATTATAAACCATAACTCACCGTTTTAGAGCGTCTCTAATTCATGTTGATATCATCATAATTTCCACTGAACCCGCATAGTTTACGGTTCTATATACTACTAGTTTTTTGTTATTATATTCATCTTAAGATCAAGAGTCTTGATGATTTGATTCACTTTGAATATCAAGGGGCGATCGATTTGTGTTTATATACTAAAGGCCGACCCTTTCTGAACAACGGGGTAATAATGTTAACAATTGATAATTTTGGCTAATGATTTTATAATAATAATGTGTTTATCAGTCCATGTCAACAACACAAACTATATCAAAGTCTACTGGAGTGTATGAATCCAAGGCCTATGCTGCAGCAGGCCCCACCACTTCTCTCGCTCCCACTACTATCAAGCGACGTGAGCCTGGTGGGGATGATGTTCAAATTGAAATCCTTTATTGCGGTATTTGTCATTCGGACCTTCATCAAGTCCGTAACGAGTGGAGTGCAATGCCCACTGTCTATCCTTGTGTTCCTGGACATGAAATTGTTGGTCGTGTTACAAAAGTGGGAACAGCAGTCACAAAGTTTAAACCTGGCGACCTTGCTGCAGTTGGGTGTTTGGTAGATTCCGATGGTAATTGTCCCTCATGCCAGTCAGGTTTAGAGCAGTTTTGTCCCAACATGACTTTAACATATAATTCTCCTGATATGCATCTTGGAGGCATCACCTATGGTGGTTATTCTGATAGTATTGTAGTCAAAGAACATTTTGTCTTAAGCGTTCCTACGAACTTGAATCTCGCTGGTGTCGCCCCTCTATTATGTGCAGGAATTACAACGTACTCTCCAATCCGTCATTGGGGTGTTACTAAAGGGAAAAAGGTTGGTGTCGTGGGCCTGGGAGGGCTAGGGCATATGGCAGTAAAATTTGCACATGCATTTGGAGCTCATGTCGTAGTATTTACTACTTCGCCAAATAAAAAAGAGGATGCCCTTAGTCTAGGTGCAGATGAAGTGGTTATTTCTAGAAACAGTGAAGAAATGAACAAACATCTCGCTAGTTTCGATTTTATAATTGACACTGTATCTGCTGAACATGATATCAACGCATATTTACAATTACTTCGCCCTGATGGTAACATGACGCTGGTGGGTGCGCCTGACAAACCTCATGCAGTTTCCGCTATGAGTCTTCTGTTTAAACGCCGTAGTCTATCTGGTTCACTCATAGGAGGTATTGCAGAAACACAAGAGATGCTTGAATTTTGTAGCAAACACAATATTACTGCAGACGTGGAAATCATTCCAATTCAGAAGGTTAACGAAGCTTTTGACCGACTGGCACGTGCTGATGTCAAGTATCGCTTCTCAATTGATATAACGTCTCTCACTCAAAGTAAAACGCCATAGCATTTTACTGGTAGGGTTGGCTCCAGATTAGGGCTTTTTTGAATTAGTGTTTAATTAAAACCCATCAATTTATTTTTCAAATAAGAATTAGCTTATTTCCTGATTGATTTGTATCGAATGCAAAGGACGATTTTTGCTTAAGTAAAAAAAGCCGCCTCTATAATTCAACTAATTCATGTATAGGAATGGTAATTTACAATAATCGTTTAAGAACTATGAAAAGATAAAGGAGAAGATGTTATCTCTAAGCCGTCCAAGAAATCAATTATTATAATTAGCAACGGAAGGTGAATCTTTTAGTTACTAGATATACAACAGGCAGAGTTATCCAACATGTCAAATCATCAAAAAAAGATAGTACCTATTCCTTTAACCCCCAAGGATTATCTATTACAATAAGCCAGGAATCATCCGATTGTTTTCTAAGTACGTCTATAGCTGTTCCACTAAGGTTAAATTGAGTTCCGTCAGGACCTGAGGCCCTGAAAGTCCAATCGCTATATGCGAGTACTATGTTACCTGCAGGTATAATTTTCTTTAAAGAATTTTCTAATTTGCCATTCATATCCATGAATTCTTTCATTTTTTCTCGAATTTTCTCCCGTCCGTTAATGTTTTCTCCTGATTCGTCAATAAAACTGGCGTCTGGTTCATATAGCGAAGCAAACGAGTCCAAATCTTTATTGTTTATGCTCTCTGTAACGTGGTCGAGCAATTCTTCTGGTGTCTTAATAGCCATTGCAATAGGCAATCCCATACTTGCATTAATCCTTTTAGACATAGTAATCGTATCATGACTCATTTAGTAAATCAATCAAAGTTGTTCTCATGATACTTGTCAATTTACTCCATAATGCTTTTGAGCAACCAATTGACTTTACTTTTGATAGTTCTTAATTTTTAATCGCTAAAAGTAAAAGCTTCACTGGTTATCAAATGTCTTAATACCCGTTGGGCTGGAAGTTATGGATAACCATATCACTTGCGATATCAATCCAAACAATTCTTACTTAATTTTATGCAAGTTCGGTTTTTTCAAAAGTTTTTCTATTCTCCTATCCCAGTTACGTAGAACTTGGCTCTGAATATTGGTTGTTCTGGATGGAGTTACGAGGGTTGGAAAAGAAATTTCTATCCCGAGACAATGGAAAATAAAGATTATCTACCCTATTATTCGAAATTCTTTAAATTTGTTGAAGTCGATTCCACATATTATCATATCCCCTCTC
>QCWC01000225.1 GCA_013114705.1 Candidatus Nitrosocosmicus sp.
ACCTGTTGTCAGTTCCGATAATCCCAGTTTAGCAAGCACATGAAGACCAGTATTTTCATTTATGCCAGGGTCAATCTGACTCTTAAATTGCTGAGCAGAAAAAAGGATGCAATGTCTAGACTTTCCAGTTATTAGAGTTTTAAACAATTCTTCGCCTACCGTGGACCGGCTGCCACTACTACCACTATTGCCTGCAAGAGAGCTGCTACCATTACCCCCCATGCCGCTTCCAATTGCTATTCGATGGGGAAGAAATCTATTAACTTCATCGAGCAGGATTACAATATACTTTGGTTTTTTCTTGTTTTTTCCCGTATTCTCACTCAAAATAATAGAACCGGATTCTTGATCACTTTTTGCATTCAAAGGATATGAGTCAGCTTCTCCCATTGAATACATTTCATCTATAGTTTTCATAACATCACCTACTACAAAGGCCTGTTCCTCGAGTGTAGAAAGCATGGCAATGTCTATCACCATCACTTCATTTTTTTTCAACCGCTTGACTTCATTACCCAAATATGTACTAGTAACTTTTTTATCGACAAAGAGGCTGGCGGGTTTGCGAAATCGCTGTATAATTCCTTGAAACTTCAATAGTGTAGATTTGTGCGTTATTATCTCTTCAGGATAACCATCAAAACTAGAAAGATCGGTCCAATTCATTAATCGTCTGGGAGCGTTTGCATCCTCAGTATCAACCGATAATGGCCATGTTTCATAAATATAATTCAATATTACCGCAATATTATGTCGCGTGTCAACCATAAAATCAGAAGAAAAAAGCAAGTCTAGTCTATCGTAAACATCGGCTAATTCATAAGAATAAGTCGTTACATTTTTTTCCGGTACATGTGCTGAATTTGGTCTACCATTTCTGCCACGAGGCAGAAAATATTTAACATTACGAAAAGGTGTCAGATTTAAACGAAGAGAATCTAATAATTGCTGATCCTCTTCTGAAATCTCCTTTTCTCTTTTTTGATCAACGTACAGCAGATCTTTTTCTTTTGTATTGAACATGATTATTGAAACTCCTTCATCGTCAAGCTTGTTATGTATTACTTGCAATAGAAACAGCAAGTAACTAGTTTTCATGTTACCTGATATGCCTGTAGCATTTACATGAGTTGTGTCGGGTCCAAACAAGTAGGAAACATCCAAGTCGATAGGTATCTTAGTATTATTTGTCATGGAAATTAATCCAGCGGGAATTGGATTTTCCATTTGAGGAATTCCAAGCGCAATGCGTACCTCCTTTTCGCTCGCAAAATAAATTGGTTTGCCTTCTTGGACAGGCATATTGATAGGAGGTGATTTGACTTTTTTTACGGCTTTTTTTGAATCGATGCGTCCGGGCTTATTGAGAGATTTTTTTTCAGCAGATGGAAAGTTGGCCATTACGTCGACGTTAGCAACTGTAATTCCCGTGTTAAGAGAATCTTGCTGATTCATAATCAATTTTGATTCCAAAGGATGCTGCTTAATTGGTAACGAATTTATATCTAAAAATATACGTCTAATTTCTTTGACTATGCCTATGGTAGTAGTATCATGAATATTTTCAACTTTAACAAAATCAAAGGGGTTAAGAAGGGTATTTGGGTTTACAACCATCCAAAAGTTATCTATGGTATTTGATAATTTTTCGGAAATAAAACTCAAGCCAACTGCTGATTTGACATCATTCATCTAATCTATTTTGTGAACAAAATTTATAACAATGAAACCAACGTTGTGATTATATTTCTTATATCCATTGCAATGGGAAAAATGGATTAGGTTTTTGTTCTTCGTATTTTGTCATTAAAAGATTGGAGAAGACGCTTTAAGAGAATATGAATTCTTATTCTTAAGGAAAGTCCGTTTAGAAAAAATGTAGCGGATAATTTTTCTCAAGATTCTTAGCTTAATTTGTCTACTAAATTAGAAATGGATCTTGCACATCAACTATTTAGACACTAACTTTAACACAGACATAAAATGAAGTATGTTGTATTAATGAACAGTATTAGGATTCTTACATTCACTGTCGTAGGTTTGGCATTAGTAGTTTTGTTTTTTGGATATCAGGTTTATCATATAAACAATAATTTGTCTTTTTTAAAATCCAATTTGGTAATAAACCAAGAAAGTAACCTAAATGGAGATTATCAGATTGGTCAACAGACAGGCAGTAATGAGGTAGCTGAGCAATCGGGTGGCGGTAATGAGACGGGTGAAGTATCAGTAGGAGGAGGAGAAGGAGGCGGAAGCAATAGTGAGGAGAGCGGTGGGGTAGAAGGGAGCCAGACACAGGCAACTTCTGAGGACCCGATAACAAGTGCTTTGTTTCCTGATCCTTCTGCCTTGTTATCTGTTTTTGTAAGAACAACAATAATAGCACTTTTAGTGTTTGCTATAGTCAAATGGCTAGGTGGTAAAGGAATTGGACAGCTGTCCCCATTTGGATTGTTGATTGTAGTAGGGTTGGGATCAGCAATTGGTGACCCGATGATATACAATGAAGTATCTATCCCCCAGGCAATGGTAGCTGTTATAATAGTTGTTGTTTTCTTCAAAATAATTGATTACTTAACTTTAAGAAGCAAGAGATTCAGAGAATCAGTAGAACCACATCCTATTCTCTTGGTGGACTATGGACAAGTAAGCAAAAAAGGACTAGAAAAAGCAAAAATGGATAAGGAAGAATTTGAAGTAGAAATGCGACTTGCCGGAATTGAAAGAGAAAGCGAAATTAAGTTTGCACGCCTGGAACCAAACGGAAAGATCAGTTTTATACTAAGAAACAAAGAAAAAAACAATAATATAGATTGACTTTGCAGAATAATAAAGTTCACTAAAGTATTTGATTTGCGTATTACTTTAACTTGATATGTGAATCGTTATCATACATCCCTTTTTCTAGAAGAGAGTGATGAATGATTAACTACTTGAACCCATAGTTGAATAAATTTTTTCATGAATAAATGCAAATTTTGTCATCATGCCATAATAGGATCACACTTGCGAAACCAAATTAAATGAAAGAAATAAAATACACTTTTGAATTATTTAACAACCAATACAGGACAGTGGGCATAGGTAACAACTGATGTGGCAGTACTTCCTAAGAGTAGTTTTTTGAATCCAGTCCTTCCTTTAGTACCAACTACAATCAAGTCTACATTCTGTTCCTCTGCAAATTCCAGTATCACATAATCGACAGGTCTTGTACTGTTAATAAGCTCAGGTTTTAACTCGACTCCCATGGATGCAGCATTTTGTACAAAATTATCAAACCATGTTTCAGAGTCTTTGGTACCTGCAGATTCATCTTCAACCAGGCCCTTTCCTATTACCTGTTTTTGAGTCAACTTGTCTTGAGTTGGTATGTAAGTAACAGTAACAGCAAATAGCTTCGAACCATACAATTTTGCCAGTTCTAATGCATATTCCGCTGCTTTAAATGAATGTTCAGATCCGTCAATGGCAACCAAGATATTAGAAATTTTCCTATTTTCGTAAGCCGCATTTGTAGCCATGTTTGGTTTAAGAATTGATTGATATAAAAAGAAAGTGGGGCCATATTCTCACCATTTTGAATCATTAAATCATTAAGGACGATTGATTTAATTTAACAACATTTTTTTACTAGGCAAAAATACTGCATGCGGGTCTTACTCTTGTTCCAAAGAGAAAAAGTTTAGGGAGGGAAATTGTCGGGCTATTGAAATCCGTGTCTGATTCATAATGTCTTTTGATACCACCGTTTGAACCAATACGAAACACGATCTATCATAATACTTATCGATAAATTCGTTAGATTAAATAATTCTCTGCAGGTCCTTTTATTATATTGAAAAATGCTGATGATGATATAAAATTCGTGGTAGTAGTGAGAAAA
>QCWC01000226.1 GCA_013114705.1 Candidatus Nitrosocosmicus sp.
CTCAATATGCCATTCATGTTCAAATGCACAAGGAGGATCCCAAATCGTTATTTTTCCGGTTGTATGAAATCCTGCTGGGGCACTGATGTAATCTATCGTTCCTCCGTTTCGTCCGTCTATGATCGCCTTAGTATTAAACCATGATGCCAATTCCTTTGGTTCCGTAATTGCTTTCCAAATGGTCACCTTTGAGTGAGCAATTTGGCGTTCAAATTCTAATGCAGTATAATTACCTTCTGTTATTACTGTTCCATTTCGACTGCTCTCATTATTATTTGATTTTGTGTCCATTCTAAATACCTCCTTCTTCTTTATTTTTAGAAAGATGTTCCTCCAGGGAGTCAAGACGTTTGGACCAAAATAACTTGTACTTGGATATCCAATTATCAAGCTCAACTAAACCATTAGGTTGCAACGAATAGATTCTTTGCTGAGCATTAATCTGCACGGTTACAAGACCATTTTCCTTTAACACCCTCAGATGTTTTGATACAGCGGGTTGACTGATAGTCGGGAATGCAGCTACCATATCAGTTACGGTGCGACTATGTTCAGCCAACACATCCAACATTGCTCTTCGTGTTGGATCCGCCACAGCAGTAAAGACACTCATAAATTATACATAACCATCAAGTTATATAACTGTATTATTATATAAATAGAAGTTGACAAATTGCTAACATAGTTTTCATACGGGGGATTAAGTTCCTAGTAGTGGTAGGGCTCTATTTCAACTAATGCAGAATAGTTCATCAAATCTTGTTCGCCTTAGCATTTCTTATCTGATTAAATATGTAATATAATAACATAATATCCTAGTTGTATAGGTATATTCTGAAAATATTAGATCCAAATAATTACTTGTTAATATAAAGCCTATTTAATATAGTTACGTAATAGTAATGAAACATCAGGTAATCATTCCACAATTTCTAGGTAATGAATTTGTTAAAAATTATATCCCCCGAATCGTCAAAATTCAAAAAGGAGACGCCATTACATTTATCAATACCGATAATGAGGCTCACCATCTCTACTTCATCAGGATTGATCCCGACCCAACAAATATTGAAGCCTTAGACGAAAAACTATATCTAAACTCAGGAGAGGCTAAAGAAATTGTGTTTAATCATAATTACAAACGAATTGACTATGTATGTAAAATCCATAAAGGAGAACTCAACAGTATTGTTATTTTTACTGAAGACTATAAGAATATGAGTAATACTCAAAGATTAAAATATCTTCGTAAGAGATATAACATAAAAATTCCCGACTTGTCAATCTACATTCATGGGAATAGATAATGGTGTAAATATATTTGGCTAATCAAGACATTACAGATAATGATCCTTATTCAAAGGAACAATTAGGCACATATTTTGATCCATTCATATATGAACATATTAAAGAATTAAAGTTAGATGGTGTCAACATCCATAAATTCGTTATTGTATTTTGGGATATAAGCAAATTTTCTGCTCTAGTCAAAGAATTAAAAGCACTAATGAGAAAACGAGAGAAAAAACAAGGTCTCATATTTCATGAATTAGAATATCTATTGAGAGACTATTATACCGAAGCAACTAGAGTGATAAAAAAAAATAATGGAATACTGGATAAATTTATAGGTGATGGGATATTTTGTTATTTCGGTTACCACACAAAAGAACCTGATGCGGCTTATTCGAAAGCAATGGATGCCGCCTTAGAGTTAAAGAGAAATTTTGTAAAAATTAAGGAAAAACATATGCATATTTTATATCGTCATTATGATTACAAGCCTATTACCAATATAAATTTGAAATGTGGTATGCATCTAGGTCAAGTTCTATTTGGATACTGGCATTCCCCTCTCAGAAGTCAGGTTACTGCGATTGGAGATGATGTTAATTTCTGTAGTAGGCTTGAGGGATTTGCTGACAATGACCAAATTATCATTTCAAAAGAACTGAATAATGCATTAAGAAAGATAACTAATAATACATTTAGAACTAGAAAAATAAAAATACCAGAAGATAAGAAGTTGAAAACTTATGAGCATGTTAGATATGTTTATGAATTGATAGGCAAAAGATAATTTTATTCTAGACTAAGAACTTTATGAGAATATGTATATTAGTAACAGTTTTCATCAGGAAGGTTACCTGCTTGCGGTAGTGATATTCTAAAACCAAATTCAAGAGTCATATTGAAGATATAATTAAACATAAAAAGAAAATAAAAAAGAGAGGTTTAGCTTTGTGCTGCTGCGTTGCTACCACTGTTTGTTTGGCTTTGAACGTTTACATTGTTGCCAGAGCCGAATGTGTCTCCACCAGATACTACCTGGCTGTTTTGTTCGCTTGATTGTGATTGGCTGATGCTTTGTTCTGCAGAGTTGCCACCTTTTCCATTGCCACCTTGTTGTGCTAATGCGTTGTTACCAGTATTCTTTTGATTTTGGAAGCTAAGGTTATTGCATGACACAAATGTCCCACTTCCAGATACACACAAGGCATTCTGTACCGAGGCTTGTGATTGAGATATTGCTTGCTGAGCTACGTTACCTTTCTTCTTTTTGGTTGCAAAGGCGTCATCCATAGCCATTATTGGGCTGGTGATTAAAGCTAATGCGACGACTATTACGATTGATGCTACAAAGAGACTTTTGTTGTGAATATTTTTTGTTTTATTCATATCTTTGATATTTTAGAAAAAATATATGGTATTTGCTAACTAGGTGCAATACTCTAATATTCTAGCACTTTTAGAATTAAATTGCAGAGAAGGAAAGCAACAGCACAAAAATGTTATGGTGCTCCGCCGTGGAGATACGGTTCAATGTGAATAGAATCTATAGATTGGAGATCACCATTGCTTTTGGAAGTATCATACATGGATAATTTTGATTGGACTTGGACAGGAGTACTTCTGTTTCTTTGGATTGTACAACCAATCTATTTTTTTAATGAGAAATAACACCAAGACCAGTAAAGTATGGCCAAAGATCGATTTATTAGCAATTGTTATAAACTACATTCTCATCAACCATGGTGTGGATAAACATCTAAATTTTGATTATTATTTTGTTTTATTTTTTGCTATTTTGTTTAGTGCGGTGATTATTTTTTCCCTACCATCGAAAGGTTTTGCGTTTTCACTTGATGTATACTCGTGGTATGTATCATCAGAACCCACGATTTCAAATACTCCCTCTTCTAATGACACTGTAACTTTGACTAATAAAGGAATTGAGCTTAACAAAGTAGGCAATTATAATGAATCTATTGCATACTTTGACAAGGCTCTAACATTGGATCCAAACAATGTAATAGCACTAAATGAGAAAGGTAATGCTTATGGCGGCTTGGGAGATTACTCGAAAGCTATTGCATCCTACAACAAAGCTTTAGCTTTAGAACCAAAGAATGCTACTATATTAGATAATAAAGGGGTAGTTTTTTATCATTTAGGGAATTATACTGAAGCTATTACCTACTACGATCAGGCCCTATCTATAGATCCAACTGTTGTTTTTACTTGGTATGACAAAGGAAATGCCCTTGAAGCATTAGAGAATTATTCATCTGCTATAACATATTTTGATAAAGCATTAACTTTAGATCCAAATCATGTTCTTGCAATGATTGGTAAAGGATATGCATTAGACAAACTTGGTAATAATACAGGAGCCGTTTCCTACTTTGATAAAGCTAAAGAAACAGATCCAAGATATATTCCTGACCTGACTAATAAAGCTAATTTTCTCATAAAGATTGGAAATTATCAACTGGCGATCATTTATTATGACAAGGCTTTAGCCATAGATCCTAAGAATAGTGAAGCAATAAAAGG
>QCWC01000227.1 GCA_013114705.1 Candidatus Nitrosocosmicus sp.
AATTCACATATTCGTCTTTGTTTTGTCTTGATAATCTTAGGTTGGTACTTTTGAATCCAGTTCCAGATAGTGACATGATTTCGTTTGATACAGTATGATAATCTTTCAGATGTTCTCCTAAGAGATAGCCCTGGAAAATACAAATACAAGCCCCGATAGACGTATTCCGGAGGCGTTTTATTTCTGGTAAACACATATGAAATAAGACGTCTTCAAGCTATAGGTTTTTCTTAACTGAACAGAGCCCAATCGGGTGTTTCTTAACATGTACTTTGAGAATGGGGGTGAGATCTTTGATCGAGCATATAAAGCCGGCACCAGAGTGATAATGCCCTTAGCAGATCCTTTCGTAGAAGACAGGTATGGTCAACTTAAGGATAGTTGTGGGCATATTTGGGAAATTGCAACCCATAAGAAAAACATGTCAAAGGAGAAATTAACAAGGGCTGCAAAAGAGGCTTTTGAATAAGTGGAAGAAAAAAATAAAAGCCATCCTCTCAATCTGGTAGTTAATTGACCATAAAATTTTTATTAAACAAAATACCATAAATGAGTTTACCCTGACATGCTATGATTGCAACAACTACAGCAGAATCTAGCAAAGATATAGTTAAATTCGAAAAGATAAGAGAAAATTTTGAATGGTTTTATGAAAACTATGAAGACTTGAAGCAAAATTTTAGCAATCGGTATGTTGCAATCAAAGATAGAAGGCAGATCGATAGCGATAAAAAACTCGAAGTCTTGCTAAAAAGACTAAATTTATCAAATTACGATGATGCAATTGCTATCGAATATGTAAATATTTGACTTTGACTTTACAAATTAACGAAAAAGAATCGATGGTTAAAATTAAGGCAAACCATTAGTAACCCTCACCACATATCTTGTTGACGCAAATAGTAACATAAGGTTTTTTACAAAATAGATACTAACCACTGTTTGTTTAATCCACTGCATATTCTAATTCTTAGATACTTTGTTATGGAACACGAGACACAGAACAAAGGCTACTGGAAAAGGAAATTGAAAAATCGGTAAGGCTTTCTTGTCTTCAGTACGTTATTAGTAGTACACTATATGTACATGTGTTACACTGTGTAATATTTATAAACATGTTTTAACATATACTTGTATGATTAAATCTAAAAAATTAAAAATAGAATTACCTGTCACAAACATAACGAGAAAAACAATAAAACCAATAAAAAGACAAAATTATTGCCAACAGAATATAAATAGATTGACTTGATCGCCACAAAAGGAGCATGGAATACTTTGCAAGTAGTTGATAGATCATACGATCAGAAGCAACATCTGGCAGGTAATGCTTTTATTAATGCATTTGATGAATTCAACGATATAAACAGGAAATTGTTTGAAATTCCTGAAATTGACAAATTACTATCTTTTTCAAATAAGAAGAATATCTGTATTCAAAACCAAATCCATGGCAATAACAATTTTTTGCATCACATTATAGCTAAATTTTGTATTAGTTATCATCTGGTATTTGATTCAAGATCTGGTAGTAATAAATCCAAAGAGAAAAGGACTATATTAATAGATGCGGGAAATGGCAATAATTTAGGATCAATTTATCTTAATTTAACTAAACTCGCAATAGAGAAAGAGATAGATATTAACATTCTATTAGACAGTATCACAATAGCAAGAGCCTTTACATTTTATCAGCTGGCCAATATAATAGTCAATGAACTACCAAAGTTCATTAGTCAGCTGGGTAACAAAATACAGATTATTTTACTGGATTTGTTTGATACACTTGTTTCTTCTTCATATTCTATAAAAAAAGCAAAAGATAATAGCAACTCCAGATCAAGTAACGGGATAGAAGATAATATTGGTATATTGAACGAATTAATAGATATATTGATTAGCCTTTCAGAAAAATATTTTGTAATTCTAACTTGCAATGAAGTTGAAAATATGACAAGTAGCAGTAGTTGTTGTTGTTCTCTAGTATCCAAGTTTGATAATGCTATCAAGATAAAACAAGTTTATGAGAAAAAAGAGAAAACAGTTAAAATAGAATTGTTAACGCGTTCACACTCTATAAACCAAGTGACATGTACAGTTAATTGAAAAGAATTGCATTCTCTTAACATAATTACAGACTCGATATCGGCGGCGGCGGCAAAAAAATAATGGTAAATCAAGTGTAATCTAATGGGTCGCTCTATTCCCTCATTTAGAATGTTAATAGATATTGAAAGGTTGGAGTGGACAAATTTTAAGAAAGAACTAAATAAAAAAGATAAACAAATTTTCAACAAGTTGTTTTTGATTCCCAAATTATACTGCCATGCCTTATCAAGCCTATCTAACCCAATTACAATTGAATCCATAATTCTTAGCATTATTTTTAATAATTTCAAATCAATAAATCAAATACGTAAAGATTTGTTGCATAGATGCACAAAGTTTGAATCGGATGTATTTGAAGAAAAAATATTGCAAGACCCTACGATAATAACAATACAATCTGAAATCATGTCTAATGTACAATACAATAAGATGATTCATGACCTGAAAAGATTCAGTGAATCCTTAAGCGCAGATGATGAAATTGTTTTTTTGAATATGATAAGTGACTGTTATCGAAATTATAGAAATTCAATTCATTATTCCAACATTAATAAGAAATCACAATCCAGTTATTTCAAAAACATATCTTTGTTTATGATGATTATTTTCTACCAACAAAAGCAAATAGATTTAATCAATAATTTCTTGACTAAAAAAGTAACAAGTCAGGAGAAATAGTCAGTATTTAAAGTTGGTATGTTATAACATAATATGATATAACAACATAGTAGGTCTACCACATCGCAGAGACGCACATTGTTGTGTAAGAAGAAATAATGATGTTCTGATCTGATCTGATCTGATCTGTTACTCAATGTTTTATTTGTGAATTGATTTGATTTTATTACGTAATAGTCATATTATATTTGACATAATATTCCATTATTTTAGGATATAATTCACAAACGTAATTACAAGTTCATGATCTATTTCACATTACTAACATAAATTCTGAATCCAGAATAAGAATTTGATATTTCGTGTCAAAATTTACTCCAATTATAAGCTTAAGTGTCATGATCTTCTTAATATCTATACATTGTGATAAAAATAGAATCTTTTGATAACTTAAACGTTATATTCAGAAGGAAAATATGATCCTAAACATTCAACAAGAAAGAATGCCCATAGAAATCTGCCTAATAGAGGCTTCAAAATAGTAAAAGACAATACCACTACTCCAGCGATAGATATTGGTAACGACAATAGCATTAGTGATTATCAATCTAATTCTCGCCTTCCCACCTTCATAATGGCAGACAAGTTCGACATATTTATTATTAAAGAGCTTTTAAAAGACCCCTCTATTACTACCCTAGAAATCTCATTAAAATCTCAAATCCCATTTTCTATCACCCATAAAAAAAGAAGACTCATAGAGTCAAAGGTGTGCAAAAAAATACATTCTTGACTTTAGGATATTGGGATTAAACTTTAGGTTTGCAGATGTATTTGCAAATATTCAAGAAGACAAAGTAAATTATCTTGTAAGTCAGCTCTGTACAAAATCTTATTTTACCAAAAATATGATCAAAGTTATGAGAGTCAAAGGTGAGGCAAATGAGATTTGTATAAAGACTATATCAAAATTCAGAAGAATTATTCTTTTTTATGAATAAATTAATGTCGTATTCCTTTGTTTCCAATGTACACTTTTCAAAAATGATAGAGGTATTGGGAGACAATACTGTAAATATCATTATGAACCTATTC
>QCWC01000014.1 GCA_013114705.1 Candidatus Nitrosocosmicus sp.
AAAAATCGCCATAACCGCACCCAATATCCAAATATGTTGGATCTTTAGATACAGTCTTAGCAATCGAAGCTATTCTTTCTACATCTATTTTTCTATAGGTAAAATATGACCCACACAGAAAGGGAAAAATAAATCTCTCATGATCAACAGAATTCTTATGCTTATGGAACGTTGATCTAAATCTGTCCAATTCCTTTTGTGCCGATATAATGTCATCAATTAGGAAAGGCATTCTTAAAACATATCAAATTAAAACTATTATCAATTAATGTTTTTATGTCGAACCTCAGACCATAATTTATCAAAACCTTTGAAAAATTTTCAAAATATTTATAAAGTAACTTTACGCTGATTTTTTAATGGTAAGATCATTTGAGGAATGGTGGGCAACCGTTCCCGAGGAATTAAAAGCAAAAGCTCGTAAGGGCGATGAAGACAACAAGGTTTTATTGAATCAGGTAAATTATGTATTACTTCATCTTCATCTACAAGGCAAACACGATACAAAACCGTCTCATGAAGAATTGAAAGATTGGCTTCATAGTGGTCAAGTAGACGTAATGCGTCAAATTAAAAAATAATTTTTTATCTAGATTTTTTTATCTTTGTATAACACTGTTTTGCATTTGGCAAATAGTTTAAATAGTTTTATCGTTACTAGACGTTTAGTGAATTATTAGATGCCAATTGCTATACTTCCAGATGTTGATGAACAAAGATGCATTGGGTGTGCACTTTGTGTAGAAATTTGTACCGCATTAGGTCCGGATGTACTTCGTGTTAAACCTGTTGAAGGTTGGAAAAGAGGCAAAGCATTTGTCTTTTATCCAGAAAGATGTATCTCAGACGGTGCATGCGTAGGTGTTTGTCCAACTCATGCTATATTCTGGATGAGACCTTTAGAATATACTGCAGGCCAACCAGTTCCGTTACATAAAAACGGTGTATTTAATAAAGGCTGGGAAGAAGGCTAATCTATCACCCAATTATTTTTTGTTTGTCTGTCTACTTGAAATCTTTATATAATTAGAAAATTACAAAATATTATGTTATTACCCTCTGAAATTGAGTCAAAGTCACTTATACCTGCTATTCGCGCTATATTATCTAAAAAATTAATTCGTGACTATGATTTGAAGGAAGAGACGGTGGCCAAACTACTTGGAATTACCCAAGCGGCTGTTAGTAACTACATTAGAGGAACACGTGGCGATTTATCATTAGTAGCTAAATTGGAAGATAATTTTGAGGTAATGAAAATGATCAATGATATTTCCAAAGATCTTTCTACAAATAATGCTTATTCTCCAAGCACTATGACAAAATTTATTCAACTATGTAACTTCATGAGGTATACTTTTATTATATGTGACGTTCATCATAGTATAGAATCAAACATAGACAAGCGAATTTGTGAACAATGCGAAGTTATGCTTACCGGTTCTCGTTTTTCTTAATTCTTGCCTGCTATTAACGCTTTAAGGCAATTAACATAAATATTGCATACATATTTTTAACATCGTGAAGATATCTATCTCAGGAATCAGAGGTATATTTAATGAAGACCTTACCATACAGGAGATATCTCGTTTCTCCCGGATTTTTGGTTCATATTTAAAAGATAACTTTGATGTAACAAACTGTGTAATTGCAAGAGATACTAGGCCATCTGGTAAACTGGTTGCTGAAGTTGTTACTGGTTCTCTTTTGGAACAAGGGATTGATGTATACGACTTAGGTATGGCCCCTACCCCAGTATTATTTAGGGAAGCCAGAAAATATACTGGGGGGTTAATGATTACCGCATCTCATAATCCTTTATCCTGGAATGGCTTAAAGATGCTTATTAACGGTAGGGGTTTATTTGAGTCGGATTTGGAACAGTTATTAGAAACCAAAATTCATGAACATTCTCAAATAGGACACACTTTCAAAATTGATCCCCATTACATGACTGACATATTAGATCACTTTCATCCTCCCACTCATCCCAATAGAGATGTTAGAGTGGGAATCGATTTTGGAGGAGGAGCAGCCTGCAATTTTGCGAACCGTTTGCTTAACTCGTATCAGGTTAAATACCTTGGAATAAATGATACGATGGGACTCTCTTCTCGAGGTCCTGATCCCACATCTGATCCTCTAGTTGACCTCTGCAATCTGGTTAAAATTAATAATTTGAACTTTGGCTTTGCATTTGATATAGATGGTGACAGATTGGTCGTGGTCAACAGCGAGGGAGTTCAGCTCAATCCTGATTTAACCCTTTTATTTTGCGTTGCAAACGTCATCAGGAATAATGGATTTAAGAAATTTACAATTAGCCTGGATACCAGTCTGGCTATTGAAAAGTATATAAAAGATCATGGCGGTCAAATTTACTTCTCTAAGGTAGGCGAATCAAATGTGTTGCGACGGATGCTTGAAACACATTCTGAATCAGGTGGGGAAGGAAGCAGTGGTGGTTTCATAATGCCGAGTTTCACTTCTTGTAGAGATGGTTTGCTAGCTAGTGTTATTATTAGTTCTTTGAATCAGGATTTGATTAAAGAGTGCTTGTCAATTTCTTCAAAGTTTAGACAAATACGAACCAAGCATCCAATAAATCCAAAAACCGATAATAAAGTATTATTTGAAAAAATATTATCTGCACTAAAATCTCATTCTATTGAAATAATTTACACTGATGGTTTAAAATTTATTATTGATGATAATTCGTGGATCCTAGTGCGTATCTCTAATACCGAACACGTACTAAGAATATCTTTGGAATCTTCTGCTGAAAAGGTTGATTCGCTATTTAAAACGTTCTATGACAAAATAGTTGAAGTTTATGAAAAAATTCAATGAGAAACAAATATTGAATTTAATAATATCCAGATTTGGAATTCCAAATATAGAACCCTGTTTTGGTAAGGATGATGTATCTATCCTACCTATTAATTCTCTTGGTAGTGGACTTTATGAGAGTAAATTGTTAGCTGTTACATGTGATATGCTAGTTGAACATACCGATGTGCCCCCCAAAATGACTCTAGAACAAATTGCCAGAAAATCGATGGTGTCTAGCATAAGCGACTTGGTCTCAAAGGGTGTAAAGCCAAGATTCGCTTTAATTTCGTTGGGATTGCCTCAAACATTAAAAAATAATGAAATATCCAAATTACTTGATGGATTCACTCTTTCCTCAAAGGATTTCAAAATTGATATTATAGGTGGTGATATTAATGAATCTAAAGAAATCATAATTGATTGCTGTATGTTTGGATCTCTATCTTCGAAAGTGAACGTTCCAAGAAGGAACGGTGCTCAGGAGGGAGATTTAGTTATTGTTTCTGGAATCTTTGGATATACTTCTTCGGGTCTAAGGATTTTGATGAATAATTTACCAAGCCCTGATAACCATTTTAAGAAGAATTCTATCGACTCTGTATTAAATCCTGTTCCATCATACAAATTTGGGATTCTGTTTGCTCATTACCTTTCTTCCTCCACCGATTCTAGTGATGGCCTTGCTGCAGGTTTGAATCAGATATCTAGCGAGAGTAACGTAAATCTATTGATTGACGAGAAAAGTATACCTGTGCCTACACAATTGAGACGATTCTCATCAATGAATGTGCTTGATTATTTCGAACTTATTTTTTATGGTGGTGAGGAATACCATATAATAGGAACTATTTCTAAAAAAAATTTAATGAGGATATCTAAAACTTTGAAAAATCATAAATTGGATATTTTTGTAATCGGCAAGGTAGTAAGAGGCAGTGGACAAGTATTAGTTCTAAAGAATAATGGAGATACTGAAGCACTTGAAAACCGTGGATTCACACATTTAGGTTAAGAAGGTTTTTAAATGTGACACCCAAAAATTCTACATTAATGTCACAAGAAGAAATTACTCAATATAAATGGGGGGTAGCCCATATTTTCAGTAGTTATAATAATACTTTAGTTCATATAACTGATATAAGCGGTGCAGAGACTATTTCTATTAGTTCTGGTGGTCGTCATGTAACTGCAGACCGCTATGAATCATCTCCATATGCGGCAATGAAATCCGCCGTATCTGCTGCAGACGCAGCCAAAACAAAGGGTATTAACGCACTTCACATCAGAGTAAGAGCAGTTGGTGGTGTAGGTCCAAGAATTCCAGGTCCAGGTGCCCAAGCTGCCATACGAGCACTCGCTAGAGCAGGATTTAGAATTGGTAGGATTGATGATGTAACACCTGTTCCGCACGATACAACTAGAAAACCTGGGGGTCGTCGAGGAAGAAGAGTATAATTTTCTATTCTAACTTACTATTATTTGATCATGGGACCGGCCGGATTTGAACCGACGACCTCCAGCGCCCAAGGCTGGCATCCTACCAAGCTAGACTACGATCCCTTTCTAAAGAGAAATTTTCTGTCTAATTTTAATCTTGTTTCAATTAATATAAATCATTATTCGCATTATTATTATATTCGGGGATGATATTATCTCTATTTTATGTCTCTAGAGAATTATACACGTGCAGGCCAAATCGCATCCAAGGTTCGGGAAAATACTCGAAAAAGAAATCATATTGGTAGAACGCTCTATGAAATATGCAATTCAATAGAAAAAGAGATAATTGATAACGGTGGACATCCTGCTTTTCCAGTTAATGTTAGCATAAATGAGATTGCCGCTCATTATACCGCCGAGCCAGACGATCAAATTGTAATAAAAGATACCGATGTCGTAAAAATAGATCTAGGAGTACACATAGATGGCTATGTTGCAGATACTGCAGTTACTATTTCATATGATCCAAAGTATGATCAGTTGATAAAGGTAGCTGAATTATCCTTATCAGAAGCCATAAAGATTGCAAAGAATAATACTAAATCTAGTGAAATTGGTAAAATAATTGAAAATACAATATCACATAATGGATTAAAACCGATTCAGAACCTAAGTGGTCATTCTCTTGACCAGTATATTATTCACGCAGGAAAATCTATTCCAAACATTAGAACGTATGGATCATCCTTCTCTTTATCATCTAATCAGGCATATGCAATAGAGCCTTTTGTTACTACTAGCGACGGCCTAGGAATAGTATATGAAGGGAAGATAAGGAATATCTTTTCATTAGTATCTAGAAAACCAACCAAAGATAAAGGGGCAGATGAATTCATTATGTATCTATGGAACCAATTTAAAACACTTCCCTTTGCATTACGATGGCTAGTAAGCGATTTCGCCGAATCCACCGCTAGAACTATTCTTGATTTTCTTATCAAGAAAAAGAATGTAAGAGCATATCCAATTCTAGTTGAAGGGAACAACAAAGTTGTATCTCAAGCCGAACATACTATTTTCATATTTGAAAACAAAAGTTATATAATAACAAAATAATTGCTTTATTTTCTGTGATCTCAATTGTTTTGATAATTTTTTTTGCTAAACATTATATATTTTAGCGATATGAAATGTTTGTGGACCTTTTAGATGAACTGAAATTTTCATTCAAAGGCGAAGTTTCCAATGAATCATGGATTAAAGATTATTATTCTGTCGATTCAAGTAACCATCGAATTCTTCCTGAACTTGTGTGCTTCCCAAAGGATGAGGATGATATTAAGATATCTTTGGACTCTGCAATCAAGAATGGACTATCTATATCTTGTAGAGGTGCTGGTACAAGTCTACTTGGTCAAAGTCTTTCCAATGGTATAGTATTAGACTTTACCAAGTATATGAACAAGATTCTTGATCTGGACTTGCAATCTAATTGTGTGAACGTTCAACCTGGTATAGTTAAAGGGTTGTTGGATAAAGAGTTACGAAAACACAACAAGTTCCTACCTCCAAATCCTGCAAGTAGTAATTATTGTACAATTGGAGGCATGGTTTCGAATAATTCATCAGGGCCATATGGATTGGGATATGGTAGTATCTTAGGATATTTACAATACATCGATTTTATTTATTCTGATGGAAAGAAAGGTTTTGCTCAAAATGGCCTTTGTGATGATAGACTCAATAAATTTTTACAACCATTGTTTTCAATTCATGACGAAATATCTTCTGTGTATCCAGATGTAAGCAAAAATTCATGTGGATATAGGCTTGATTCTATCTTCACACCCACTTTCAATCCACAGAATCTTTTTGCAGCATCTGAAGGAACCCTGGCCATCATTACTTCCTTGAAACTAAAGATTATTGATTTACCCATTTTTAGATCATTATATATGGTCTATTTTTCCAGCGTTCAGAAGGCATGTATGTATACCAGCAAAATACTTTCTACCAGACCTGCAGCTTTGGAGCTTTTAGATTCTCCGGTCATGGACTCATCGATCAAGTCTATCACTGCAAGCAATAACGGGTGCTTATTATTTATTGAATATTTTTACCAACATCAAGGAGAGATCAACAGTATATCAAAACTGCTTAAAAGTGCTGTTTATTCCGAAGGCAAGGTAGTAGAACAAGCTCATGATTTGGATTCTATAAACAATTTATGGGGATCAAGAAGAAATGCATTGAACATGGCAATCAAATATACCGTAGGAAATAGAAAGCCTTTTACTATTTTCGAGGATACAGCAGTATCGATCGATCATATTTATGAATATGTTACCGATGTGTTAGCCTTATACAACAAGTATAATTTATCGTATGTTATTTATGGTCATTTAGGCAACGGAAACCTTCATACGCGTCCACTAATAACCGACTCTAGCAGTTCTGACGATTTATTAAATTTGACACAAACAAAGATGTTACATGATATCACTAATTCAATATTCAAGAAGGTAAAAGAATACAGAGGAACAATTACTGCTGAACACGGCGATGGTATATCAAGAACCCCGTATATAAAGAACGTGTATAATAGTTTTATTCTTTCTTATTTTAAATACATTAAAAAATCGTTCGATCCATCAAATATACTAAATCCTGGGAAAATAGTTCTCTAGATTATCTTTAGAGCTCCTACATGTTCTCAAATCTTGTTAAGCTTCTTATACTAATTTGTTCTATTCTGATTCCTGTATCAACAGCATTATAGTTTGCTTGCTTTTCCAATAAGGCTATGGTATTAACAGATCTTAGTGAATCTTTTCCTTGCACTGGTGTGCGATTATTCTGCACCTACTAATCCAAGGAAATCAAATCCATCTTCTTCATTTTGGTTGCCTTTTAATTTTACAATTGAAATTAGATGGCCATCAGGATCTTCAATTATTGCATGTTTTCCAAAACCTTCGTCTTTTGCATTTTTGAAAAAGACAACACCCTTTTCTTTTAAATTATTTATCGTATGCTCAAAATCACTTGCGGTAAATCCAATTAGTATATGTTGACCAGATTTCAGATTCTCCTTATGTTTTACTGGATGCAGGGCCAATACTGTTTCTTTATTAAAAAATTCTGTCCATTCTTCTGATTCTTTTTTAATGGGTAGATTAAGAGTTTCTTTATAAAACTGGATAGATCTACGCATGTCTGAAACTAAAAGTATCACAGCACCTAATTTTCTAAATGACATTTGATTTGTCTATATTGCTTCTAAATTATGAACTTTTTGTATTGAATTGGTATTGATGAGTCAAAAATTTTATTGATGTATGCTGTTTATCTTATGGTGCAAGATAAACTATTTTTTATTTATGTGTCAAAGGAAGAGGAATGGAAGAAGCGGTACGAGGAAGATTGGGATTATGTTTCATCTTTGACACGTTTTTTCAAATGGTGGATCAAGCATGAATTTCATGAGGATTTTGCTGTGGAGGCAGATATATTACCAGTGATTCCTGGAAAACTCTTTGACCGTGTCAACTTGGCCTATCTTTTAAGAGATCATAAAGAAAGAGGCTCTTCAATATTTCATTTTTATCTTACTTACTTTAAACCCATGTGGACAGATTGTCATTTGGAAGGTTATCATGGTGAGAATTTTGGCCTAACTACTTGGTTTAGACCCAAGGTTTTTTCCTCAAATTTCAAAGTTGAAAGGTATTTTGCTGATAATAATTGCTCAAAAATATCTCATGTATTGAGTCATGAATTGATAAGACGTAAACAAAAAAAGAGAAAAGTTTACTTTGATCAAGTCCATAAAATTTGGGATTCACATGTAAACGATAATGTTCCTTTTTACTACTACAACAAACAACTCAATCGAGTTTCGAAAAATAGTGAATATAGATACGTTACAATCGACACATCAAAACTTGAATATTGACTTAATTCTATTCGAAATGATTGCCACATTAAATTATCGTAGAATTATAAAAATAGGTGCAGTGGTCTCTACAATCGGTGTCATTATGCTCATTTTGTTTGGATTGATACTATTATTGTTTCCTGTTACAAAGATTTGTGAAACAACATGTGACTATATATTGGATGCGCCTAATTTACTTAAACAGGCAATTAATCCTACATTCTTATTTATTTCTTTGATTCTGATTTCGGTGGGAGTTTTTCTTATTAGAATAGGAAATAGACAACTGTACAGAAAAATATAGTCTATCTAACCTTCATTAGTTAATTATTCCCTAGCCATTAAACTAAAATGTGTGATTGTATGATTATTATATACTTTATGGCAAATCCCTTTAGAAAAATATTATATTCTATTACTGCCAATCCATTTAAAAAATGGAAACCAAAAGGAAAAATTTATAGTTTCAGATGTTCACAATGTGGAGATGTTTTCATATCAAGCCATAACCTGGATGCTCCTTTATGTGATAGATGTATTCAGAAGATAAAATCGTTAGATTCTACCGTTGATAATGAAAAAAAATGCTCTGAATGTGGCAGAATTGGAGTTATCTACGGAAAGGACCGATGTCATTCTTGTTACTTTAGCTTTAAGAAAACAAAATAGTCTGATTGTGACTTTTAATAATAATTATCCATCGTACATATCGATACAATTTATCATCTGACCTGAGTAAATTAAAGACCATCAGGTTTCTACACTTCACTCTATTTCCTTTCAGAGTAACTAATTCTGTTATGCTCTTAAATAATGTAAAGATGATAGTACTAATCCAATAACAAGATGGGGCCGAAGGGAATTGTTCTAATATATTCTAATATATTATTTGAACCCCTGATCCACGGGTTTCTTCAATATTTGCCCTTTTATTTGATCTGGAGCCCGTTGCGATGCCTGGCTTCGCTACGACCCCACCTAAATAATAAATTTATAATTGTAACTATAAGTTTTTCTAAATTGATTTTCTTTATTTGGTGTAAAAATTGATTGCTTTTTGTATAATATGCATGTTCCATAAAAAATATAAGGTTTGTTAATCCATTATTGTATTAACCTTGGCAAAATCTATTGAATATGATGTTCTTTCTTCATCAAAAAATAAAGAATCTGAAACGAATGAAAAATGGGGTCTAGCAGAAGAATCTGAATATTTTGCTAATAAAGTAAAACTTTATCGCCAAGATAAATTGAATGCCGATGAATTTAGGCGTTTTAGATTACAAAATGGTGCTTATGGGTCTAGATTAAATAGCGAATTCAGTATGATAAGGATAAAAGTGCCTGGTGGAGATATTGCACCCAATCAGCTCGAAAAGATCGCCAATTTATCAGAATCATTTTCAATCGGATCTGCTCATGTGTCAACTAGACAAAATATTCAATTGCATTGGGTCCAGTTAGAAGATGTTAGCGAAGTTTTTCGAGGTTTGGCTGAAGTTGGACTTACGTCGCGAGAAGCGTGTGGTAATACTATTAGAAATGTAATGTGTAGCCATTTTGCAGGAGTATGTCCGAATGAGCCATTTGATACTACTCCTTATGCTAAGGCAATTGCAAGATTTTTTTTACGAAATCCTATTTGTCAAAATCTTCCTAGAAAATTCAAATTTAATTTTTCATGTTGTTCCAAACATGGTTATGTCCGTATTGCGGATGTAGGGTTAGTTCCAATTATCAGGGATGGGATAAGAGGTTTTCGCGTATATTTGGGAGGTGGCTTGGGTGCTGCTTCATTCATAGGTCATCTGTTAGAAGAGTTCACTCCAGAATCACGACTATTGTCAACATCTATCGCTACCATTAGACTATATGATAGACTAGGAAATAGGGAAAATCTCGCTAGAAATAGAATGCGTTATTTAGTTAGCGAAATTGGGTGGGAAAAATTCAGGGAATTATTACTAAAAGAGCGCACATTGGTGGAAGCTACGATATCCATTCCTACAAGAAATAATTTTGAAAGCTTTTTGAAGGCAGCTGAGACAACTGCAGCCAATCCTGATGCAATAACTTTGTCGGCCAATGGCAAGAAAAGGAAATTACCTGTATTAAGCTCCGAACCAAATGATACCCCATATGACCGATGGCTTCATACAAATGTAGTCACCCAGAAACAATCTGGTTTTTACAGTGTATATATCTCCTTAGGTGCTGGTGATATCACATCGAGCCAATTACGTGTTCTTGCAGATTGTATTCGAGAGTTTTCATTAGAGAAGAAAGCACGTACGAATCCTCAGCAAAATTTCTTAATTAGATATATAAAGGCGGATCAATTGCCAAAAGTCTTTCAGAGATTATCTAGAAGTGGATTGGGAAATCCGGGTGCAAATACAATTGTGTCTACCGTGGGCTGTTCTGGAACTACATCCTGCAACCTTGCTATTACCAATTCACATAGATTGGCTAAAGAGATTCAAAGCAAGTTCTTAGAACTTAATGTCGACAAGGACAATGACTTTGTGAATTCAACTATTAAAATCAGCGGGTGTCCTAATTCTTGTGGTCAGCATGAAGTGGCTACTATTGGCTTTTATGGTGGTGCATCACGCATAGGAACGTCTATGGTGCCTATATACACAATGCTTTTTGATGGGAGCACTGGAGAAGACGGTGAATTAGGCAAGGCTGTAATGCGAGTACCCGCTAAGAAGGTGTTAGAAGTCGTCCTTAAAATAATCGATATATTTAAGAAGGAAAGAAAAAATGGTGAGAAACTAAATGAATGGATTCATAAAATCTCTATGGGAAACGGAACTAGCGAGGTTAAGAATCTTGAAGATATGAAAAAGATTCTATTGCCCATAATCGAATTGCCTGCATTTACATCGGCTCCTGATTTCTATAAAGATTATGGAACGGACACCAATTTTGTTGCGAAAACAGCAAGAGGCGAATGTGCAGCTTGAATAGAACTTTCAAGCAAAAAAATAATCAAATAAAGATATTAAAAAAGCGTGAAAAAAGTAAATCGTCTTCACTTGCTTTGAATAATGTGTGTGATATTGACACTCTAAGAACTCTAATTAAAAAAAATAAAGTTAGAATTGTAGATGTAAGAAAAAAGGATGAATACCTAAAAGGTCATATAAAAACTGCCGTTTCTTTACCATTGGCTGAATTGTTATCTAATGATGATCCCGAATCTATAATCAAAATTCTAAATAATCTGGGAATATCTGATGATACGCCTGTAGTGATATACGATGATACATTTGGAGCGTTAGCCTCCAGGGTAGCATGGTCGTTCAAGTACGTAGGTCATAGTAACGTTGCATTATTGGAGGTAACTTTTGATAATTGGAAAAAACTAGGATTAGAAGTTGAGAAAAAATCAAATAAATATCCTAAAACTTCACATTCTATGGATATTGACTATTCTATATTTGCCGATGCCGAATATATAGAAAATGCCCAGAATGATAAAAACAAAATAATAATTGATTCAAGAGAAAGATTGAATTTCTTAACCGAACATATCCCAAATTCAAAGAATATTCCCTATACCATGCTGCGTTCTGAAAATTCTATATTGAGAAATCCTTCTGAACTTAAACGATTCCTAGAGAATAGGGGTATTGATTCAAACAATGAAATCATTACTTATTGTGGAAGTGTT
Source organism: Candidatus Nitrosocosmicus sp. (assembly GCA_013114705.1). Taxonomy (GTDB): domain Archaea; phylum Thermoproteota; class Nitrososphaeria; order Nitrososphaerales; family Nitrososphaeraceae; genus Nitrosocosmicus. The sequence goes on from QCWC01000014.1 coordinate 11,892, forward strand.
GGTACTCTGTCTGGATTGACATTTTTTGCATTAAAAACTGCTGGTATTTCAAATGTAAAACTTTATCCGAAATCGTTTAAAGAATGGAAATCACTTGGAAAACCCAAAACAGAATTCAAAGATGCAAATTATTGGGATCTGTCGGCCGAATAATATAGTACATTTAATTTTCTCTTAACTTTCGAACCATTCATTAACCACCTCTAGGTTGCATCCAGTGATGGATATTTTTATTGGTCCTAATGGAGATTCGTTTTCATTTTCTATTAGTGCAACAACATCCACAAAGGCTGCTTGCTTGTTTATTAAGAACCATGTATTTTCCATGTGGTAATTATTGTAGAGAATTCTTTGTAAGACAGCTAATGATTTTTTGGATTTTATTTTTTCTTTAAGCTTTTCTAAAACTTTGAAATCGTGTTCTTTTATAGATATAGTGTTCTTCTTTTCTATCAATTCTGATTTAGGAAAAATATTATTGAGTGAAAAAATTACCTTTTGTCTGTCCTCAGTCACATTCACTGGGGTCATAATCGTAATTTCAACGTGATTATTTTCCATTTCAAATCTATGATGGGGTAGTAGCAATGTTGTTTTCTTGCTTACTGTTATTGTATTCATCAATCCACTTTTTGATGATCCACTCCACTTGCTCTCTGAGCTCATTCACAGTTATATTGTTATTAGAGATTGATTCGTCCGCTAAAGCTATTGCTTTGCTAATTCCTACACTCATTTCCCGCTCATCTCTTTGCATGAAATTTTCGTGATTCGCTGGTGTATCAGATCTATCTCGCTGTTTGATGTGGTCATATCTAATATCCGAAGAGGCATGTATAGCTAATAATTTTACATACCCTATACTTTTTAGGATGATGAATTCATCATAACTCCTGATTCCATCGACAACGATAAAATCGATATTTTTTAAATCAGTAATTTTCTTGACTGTTAGCTTTGCAATAATTTCATTTCCATGAGTCTTTCTAAAATTTTTCATTAATTCGCCTAGATTATAATCATCTAGTGGCAGGTTATTCTCTTTTGCCTTCTCTCTTATAACGTCTCCCATAGCAATAGGGTAAAATCCGTTTTCTTGTAGAAATCTAGCTACAGTTGATTTTCCTGCCCCTGGCATCCCAGTTAAACAAACAACAAATTGATTTGAATCAACCAACACTTTATTTATGAACTTTTTTTGTTATTTATCTTTTAATTCTGTCAGGAATTTACGAATTAATATATTAAGAGTTTAGTTCAATCATTTTATGCGAACTTTTATTGCAATAGACATTCTCAACGTAGACAAGGTAGTCCACCTCCAAAATATGATTATGAAGCAATTTGAGTTTGACAGATTTAACATTCGACCAGTTGCAAAAGCTAATATTCATATAACTATCAGGTTTTTGGGCGATATTGATGAATCTGCAATCAAAGATGTAACCGAAAATTTAAGTGCTATGAAGTTTGAACCATTTGAGATAAGATTTATCAAAGCAGGTTGTTTTCCACCAAATTCCACCAATCCCAGAGTCATATGGCTAGGAGTGGACGGACCAAGTACTGAAAAATTAAATAACCTTTACAATATCATATCAAAATTGCTAGATCAAGTCAACAACAAGCCCAATGATAGATTTCAAAATTATATAGCAGAGGAAAAAACTGCTTTCTTTCCTCACATTACCCTTTTTCGTCCAAGGCAACGTTTCAAAATTTCCAAGACCTTCAATCCAGATCTTCTAAATATTAATTACGCCGATCAAGTTAAAAACATTAAACTCAAGAAGAGTATCCTTACACCTGAAGGTCCGGTATATTCTGATTTATTAATTATTGATGCTGTTTAAAGAAATGAAGAGTACAAATATCAATAATTTAATCGAACAAATATTAATAGATTGTATTCCCTCATCCTTTGAAGAAAACGTTCTTGTAAATTGTGCCAACATAGTAAAAAAGAAACTTTATTCATACATAGTGGATCATAACCTAGATAATTATGTTACAGATATAGTATTTGGCGGTTCCTTTGCAAAAGGAACTTGGCTTAGAAACTCCGCCGATATTGATATCTTTATCAAATTTAATAGTGATATTGACTATGATCATTTTGAAACCTATGGAAAAGAAATAGGAATGCAATCCTTAATAGAGTATTATGCATATCTTCGTTATGCCGATCACCCTTATGTAGAAGTTATAGTGGACGGGATAAAAGTGAACGTGGTTCCTTGTTTTGATGTCCCTTTTGGGAGATGGAAAAGTGCTGCAGATCGTTCCCCATTTCATACCTCTTATATGATTACTAACTTGGATCAAGATCAGAAAAATCAAGTCAGAGTTCTAAAGAGATTTTTAAAATCCCTAAACATCTATGGGGCGGAGATTTCTACTGAAGGATTTAGTGGTTATGTGTGTGAAGTATTGATCTTAAAATTTGGAACTTTTTTGTCGACCATTGAATTTTTTTCAAAGTATAATGAAAATGGATTGATTATTAGGATCGATAAAACTACAATCCCTCAAAACAGGCACAATGATCTCCATAACAGCTTCATCGTAATTTTAGATCCTATCGATCAAAATAGAAATTTGGGTAGTGCAATCTCAACTCGTTCCGTTGCAACTTTGATTCAAGCTTCAAGAAAATTTATAATAAATCCAAATACAAAATATTTTTCTGCTAATAACAACTTTGCAGTCGAGGATCGTCTTAAAAATTCGTTGTCATCATGTATTTTGATAATCGAATTTAGATATACACATAGACCTGCAGATGTTATCTGGGGACAACTCAAAAAACTAACAAAATCGATTGTAAGATTTTCAGGGTCATATGGCTTTAAAATCTTGAAATCAACTTGTAGCGTCAATGAAAAAGAAAATCACTGTGTTATAACATTGTTGCTCGAATCAGCCACGATTTCTTCTTTATCTATTAAGGCCGGCCCAGAAATTCTTAGAAAACAGGATGTTGAAAAATTCATCGAAGCTAATGAGCAATCTCCATTAAAATGGATAGACAATGACTCTGTTACCAAATGTCTTTTTTTTAGGAACTATACAGATATAAAAAAATATCTTGAATCTGCTTTTGCAAATAATCCTACTTTGGTAGGGATTCCAAGGGGACTGAAGACCGATTTTATAAATTCCTACAACTTGTATCTCTTGAATCAAGATCATAAACTTGATATGCATGTAAATAATACTATATCCGATTTGATACATACTGATGACAGAATTTTCTAATAAATTTGTTTTATCATCAAGTAAATTAACCGATCTATTATGTTATCCAAGATTTAGTGCAGATGAATATCAAACCAGAATTAACGAACTACTTTCATTGAATATAAAATTTGTAATATTAGAGGGCCCTACTATTTTAAATTCTGTTAACATTTTGGGAAAAGGTAATGAGGGTTTGGTTCTAAAGGTTATTGATTATGAAAATAATACAATGGCCGTCAAAATTAGAAGAACCGATTCCTGCAGAAATGAAATGGAAAATGAATTTAATTTTTATAAATATGTTAATCTGCATAATATAGGACCAAAGGTCCATTTGCATACAAAAAATATTATGTTAATGGAATGCATTGAAGGCATACCTGCAAAAAAATGGTTCTTATCTTGCAGACCAAATCCAGATTTGGTCAGACATATTGTAATTGATATTTTGAACCAATGTTACGTATTAGATGGAATGGGAATAGATCATGGTCAATTAAATAAATTAGATAATCATGTCATAATTTCCCCTGATGGATTAAAATGTACAATAGTTGATTTTGAGAGTGCAAGTAGTAAAAGAAAAGTTAATAACGTAACCTCTGCATTACAAGGTTTGATTTTTAAGGGATATATATCAGAACAAGTAAATGCGTTTCATAATTACCATAATTCTAAAACTACATTTCTAAATCTCTTATCAATGTATAAACATGAAAAGTGTAGAAAAAATTTCGAGAAGATATTAACTCTGATTAGGTGTAATTGATAAATCAACTTCGAGCAGTATTTCACACAAATTATCCCAAATACAAGAAATCTAAATCAAAGCATCGTAGGACTCATCCTGTATAATTATTGGTATTTTTTCGTTTGCATGTTAAATGGCAATGGCGTACTCAAACTCAAGGAAATAATGTAAGAATTGTCATTTAATTTTGAACCTCCAATGGGATTTGCCTGATCAGTGGAGGAGTTGGAGACGTAAGAATTAAATCGGGTAAGAATGACTGCCTTCTAACTGGCGGTGCTAGTCTTGGTCCTGGTCTTAGTCCAGGTACAGTACAGGTACAGGTACAGGTACTGACAAATTCAATTATAGTAGTGGAGTAAATTCAATTAGTGCTTTCAGCAAGGTTCATGAAGATAAGAGAAGAAGTGTTAGAGGTAACAGTCAAATTCTTTTCCTTTTCTTTTGTCTCTCTTTTTTCGTAGTGTTTATTTGATACATTATTATGTAAACGACTATACAATAGACGATCCACCGATTCTTTTCCTTGCTTTCATCTACTCATAAAATACATCTTTCATTCAATATTTGATATCGGATTTTTAATATCAGACCAAGCAGCCACCGAATTAACGTCGCATTCTAATATTTAGTATTTGTATTTGCTTGTAAATGAAATGAATTTAAAAACAAAGCAATTATTAATTAATAATCGGTTATATATCGGACAGCATCCTAATTTGAACAAGATATGAACGATGGGGACAAGAGTATTGCAATTATTATCCCTACATTGAATGAGGCACCTACTATCGGTGAATTAATAGATAATATTCATTCTCTCAATTTAAGTCCCAAACCTTTGATATTGATAGTAGATGGCGGATCTATTGACAATACCGTAGAGATTTGCGAGAAGAAGAATACAAAAATTATATTTCAGAGAAGAAAAGGAAAAGGAAGTGCAATACGTGAAGCAGTCGATCAAATAGGTGAGGATATCATCATCTTTATTGATGGAGATGGGACATATTCAATTCCTGAAATTGAATTGTTACTAGAACCTCTACTGGAAGATAAAGCTGACATGGTCGTAGGTTCAAGGATCCATGGAGATAGTAAAAAAGAAAAGGGATCTATATCAGGGTTTAATGCACTAGGTAACAAATTATTCAATCGAACAATAAACTTCGCCATGAAATCTCGAATTACTGATTCACTATCGGGATATCGAGCGTTATATACAACAACCTTTAAAGAATTGATTTTATTCAGTGACAGTTTTGAGATTGAAGTGGAAATGACCGTTGAGGCTCTTGCTAAAGGATTTAGAATTCTTGAGGTTCCAATAAGCTATGGTGTAAGAAAGGGTTCACAGACAAAATTGAATCCCATAAAAGACGGATTAAGGATCGCTAGGACACTGTTATTTATTTTGATGAATGTAAATCCTTTAAAATTTTTTGGCTTGATTTCACTGATGTTTTTTATCGTAGGGTTATATCCAGGATTATTTGTACTGAATGAAAAAATAACTACAGGTGAGATCTTATCTATGCCCTCTGTAGTCTTTTCATCCCTGCTGTTTGTTACTGGAACAATTTCTCTAGTAGTAGGTCTTCTCTCTGAGCTTGTAGTAAGATCAAGAAGAAGACTAGAATACTTAATAACAAAGAATGAAAAAAGCAATAGGCAAATTAATTAATTGATGATTTGGTATGAAATATCTACTAATGGCAAAATGCAGAGGATGACATTAATTCCTTACTTACTTTCTTTGCATGTTAGTAGATATATCGAGATTGTTTTCATGTAATTGAAATTTGCCACAAAACTCTTATAATCTATAATAGACTTTTCAATGACTTGACTTGACGATGATGCACATAGGTATTAGTAGGAAACTAGTAGCTCTTCTTTTCAGCTTTTTCTTGTTAGTAAATATTGCATCAAGTGGTGGACATTTTGACTGGTGGGATGGTATGGAAACATTTTTTGTCACTGAGAGCATGGTCTTAAAACATACAGCAAAATTAGATCCATTAGTTCCCAGCATTGCAGAGCTTAATTTTGATATAAACTATACTATAAATACAAACAAAATTCTTCAAAATGAAAATAGTTCTAATAATGGTATAGATACAATAATTGAACCAGTATATACAGTAAGATCATTGATCCTTTCTGCTATTGCAGTTCCGTTCTACTATGCTGCTCTGTTATTTTCTGTTTCCCCTATTGCTTTGATTGGCTTATTTTTAAATTCTATGATCATCTCAGCTATATGTGTAGTCATATTCTGTTTTTCTATTGATCTTTACAGATCAAAAAAACTAGCTTTTGCATTGAGCTTGGTCTTTGGAGTATGTTCCTTTATCTGGCCATATAATACAACATTTTGGGTTCAGCCTCTACAAGCTTTAACTCTGATACTGGCGGCTTATTATATTCATAAATCCTTACATTCTAATTCTTCATTTATTTGTCATTTTTTCTCTATGCCTCCCAATAAGAAGGCTGGTATATATTTTGCATTGTTAGGCGGTATATTTTCGGGATTATCGATATTTGCACATCCAACAAGCATAATTTTTCTACCGGGGTTCATATTGTACTTTTTTATTACTACTACACGAAGGCACAATAAGAACACAAAAACATTTGTTTATTTCTTGATGGCCCTTGCTATAATGGTATTTCTTGCTGGCCTAGTTAATTATTTGAGATTTGATTCTTTTACCGAGTTTGGGTATGGTTCATTTTCTTCTCTTGAAATGCATGATGGATGGAGAGGGTTAATTGGTTTACTCATTAGTCCTGGTGCAGGCATGCTTGTCTTCTTCCCTTTGGCAATTTTGTTACCATGGGGCTTTAAGTACTTGAAGAATCAAAACAAAGGACTAGTTATATTATTTGCCTACATTATCATACTAAATTGGATATATGTAGGAACATTATCTTTTGATTTTGAACCTTTTTCTTGGAGTGGTGGGGTTGCGTGGGGTCCTAGATATTTAATACCAATATTGCCATTTGTCACTTTAGTTATTGGAAGTGCCTTTATGAGACTTGGTCAAAAGTTAAACTTAAAAGTTATTGTACTGGTCTCTTTATGTATTTCCGGTTTTGTGGTAAACCTGTTAGGAAAACTTGTTTGGTATCAATATGGAATAATGTATGGATGGGAAAGAGAGAGTCTGTCAACGTTACCTAACAGCCTAGACATAATGACATGGAATCCCTATTACTCTCCCATAATTTTACATGTTAAATCTTTATTTGAAGGCTATGTAAGCACGATTCAGCCAGAAATGTACGCTGGTACTACATGGAATTGGGTCGCTTATGGATTAGCACCATGTTCTATTGATGGGTACATTTATTGTACTTTTGGATCAATATTCATTGCGATAGTATTATTGATAACGACGTTTATCGCTATAGTGTTGATGAAAGAAATAGGTCTCTTGAAAAGACCTTTTAACATTTCTTTATTAAAGAATCAACACAACGGAAGGTAATTTAAAATTTATTTTTGTTAAATTGCTTAAATTATGGACCTAAAATTAACTAATACATTTCAAAGTCTAGAGAGATAACATTCCTTATATTCAATGACTAGTTTCATATAAAGAGGCTATGGACATCGATGCTGGACACTATACAGGCCACGAAAATTTAGAATTAATGTCAGATAGTCATCGTTTCAATGACTGGATGTACGAAGAAATATCATCTTCACTGTATGGAGACATTCTAGAAATAGGAAGTGGTATAGGAACGTTTTCAGAAAAATTAACAAGAGATTTCCCTAATTCCAATTTAACATTTACCGACATCTCATCTATGTATGTTGAATTACTAAAGAAAAAATTTTCATCTAATGGGAGTGTTGTAGTATATAGATTAGATATTAATGAACGAATTGACTACGAAAGAATTGGTTATAAAAAGTTTGATTCAATATTGGCAGTGAATGTTTTAGAGCATGTGGAAAACGATGAATTTGCATTTGCCCAGTTATACGATATGCTAAAAGAGAAAGGAACCATCATTGTTTTGGTTCCTTGTCATAAATTTCTTTATAATATTATTGATAAAAATATTGGCCATTATAGAAGATATACCAAGAAAGAATTAGAATATAAAGTTAGAAAAACTGGATTTGTTATTGATAAGACGTTTTATTTCAATACCGTGGGAATGATAGGGTGGTATCTGAATGGTAACTTGTTTAAGAAACCAAAAGTAAGTAGGACGGGAGTCAAGATATTGGATTCTGTTGTTCCGGTGCTCAAGTATACTGAAAGAATATTTGGCAAAAGAATTGGCTTATCTATTATATGTACTGTAAAGAAGAAGAAATAGGTTTGGATTTCTTAAAATGGTCAATATTTTTTTGGATAGTGAGATGAATCTATACATGTTGTAAATTCCTTCATGGTTCAGCACACCATATGGTTGGATCAAAGTGATTAATTGTTTTCATAGAATCTTAGAAAAACATTAATCTTCTTATACGTCACTTCAATTATGACACTTCCTAAAGGATATGTAATACCCAATAAAGAAGCAGAAGATAAGGCCAAAAGAGAAGCAGAAGATAAGGCCAAAAGAGAAGCAGAAGATAAGGCCAAAAGAGAAGCAGAAGATAAGGCCAAAAGAGAAGCAGAAGATAAGGCCAAAAGAGAAG
>QCWC01000228.1 GCA_013114705.1 Candidatus Nitrosocosmicus sp.
GTTAAAGTGATATGGGGCATCGATATGTGTTCCTACATGGGTACTGCAAAAAATTGCCTCAGAAGCAAATTTATGCGATTCAAAGTTTGACCACTGCAATAAACTAACCTTTGGAGAGCCTGGAAAGACTTGGATATGCTCATCAATTTCCTGTGTTAAATCAATTATCTGCAATTATTTTCAAGAGGTCTTTTACATTCACCATATATATTTAGCATTATTCATATTTCGAGAATTTTGGATTTTCTCACAATTAATTTCAATTGAACAAAAGGGATCACGTCTTAAATTCTTTATTTTACCCATTATTATTAAAAACAATAATACGTAACCTTTTAATTAATTCAGGTTTTATTTTTTCCGTTGAAAAGTCTTGTTCATGATATTAATCTATTGATTTTTATGTTTGCTCTTACACTGGTATTATCTTTTTCATCTGATTCTTACTCTGACCATTATTCTTATGGGGCGTATTCTAAGGCACTGCCTTCGCCATCTGGACCCACTATTAATGATGAGGGCTTAACTGTGGAAAAAGTAGTCTCTGGATTAACCTTTCCAACAAGTATGACATTTGTAGGAGAAAGTGACATTTTAGTTACTGAAAAAAATACTGGTCAAGTTGTGCGAGTACTTGATGGACAAATACAAGATAGTCCTTTAATTGATTTATCCGTAGCGACCAAAATAGAGCGGGGATTGTTAGGGATAGCTGCTTCAAAGCATCCTGATGGAAAAACATTCGTTTTTCTTTCTTATACTGAATCTGGAAATGAACAGGACGGTAGTGATGTTAAAGGAAATGTTGATCCCTTGGGAAACAGATTGTATAGATATGATTATGTGAATGGACAACTAGTCAACCCAGTTCTTTTGTTGGATCTGACTGCCATCCCTAATAACATCAATAGAACGGATCACAATGGAGGTAAACTTTTGATCGGACCGGATAACAATGTATATATGATAATTGGAGAAGTTGGGGGGCACCGAACACAAGCACAAAATGTAGAGAATGGTCCTGCACCGAACGGATTAGGTGGTGTCCTTAGAATTACTCAAGACGGTCAGGTAGTAGATGGTGAGCTAATCTTCGGAAACGAACTTCCATTGAGTATATACTATGCTATGGGTATTAGGAACAGTTTTGGTATGGATTTTGATCCTTTGACAGGGAATTTATGGGACACCGAAAATGGACCTACATCTGGAGATGAAATAAATTTGGTTTTTCCTGGTTTCAATAGTGGATGGTCTTTAATACAGGGTTTTTCTGATGATGATCTGTTGGGTAACGGCGCATCACCCTCCGATCTAGTAATTTTCGGAAGTGGAAAATATGCAGAACCTAAATTTGCATGGCATATCCCTATAGGTCCAACAGCTTTAAAGTTTCTAAATTCGGATAAATTGGGAAAAGAATATGAGAATAACTTGTTTGTTGGCGATATTAACAATGGAAATCTATATAGATTCACATTAAATCAAGCACGCGATGACATAGTAATAAATAATACATATGCCGGTGATACAACTCCTCTTATAGATAAGAGGGTAGACAATACTGTTGAAAGCATACCTATAATTTTTGGACAGGGCTTTGGCGGAATCACCGACATTCAAATTGGCCCAGATGGTTATATGTATGTATTAAGCTTTACAGGAGATTTATACAAAATACTTCCTACATCTCAGAGCACCGTACCAAAAACTAATTCTTTATCACAATCCAGCGTCGTGCCTGAAGATTCTGTATTGGTAACGATAAACGGTATCAGCGGAGATAATTCATATTCTCCCAATCCGATTACCATTCAATCTGGTGATACCATAACATGGTATAATGCAGATACAGTATCACACACCGCCACTTCTGGGTCTGACACTGATCCAGATGAAGGTCAATTGTTTGATTCTGATGCAATCCTTTCAAAACAAGCGTATTCATTGAAATTCGACGACGAAGGAATCTACGACTACTATTGTGTTTATCATCCATCAATGGTGGGAGAAATTATTGTAGAATAGAAACCAATAAATTCATACACATTATTAGATTTTAAACCTTACATATCCTGCAGTCTACATGCCAATTGTAATATTGCATATATTCAAAAAAATATAACACCGTTTAAATATTAGGTTATCCTAATTATTAGGTAAGCCTAAATGATGTACTCTGATCAACAATATTTATTGAATCATGAAGACAAGAATGCTTCAATTCTCTTAAAGGAATTGTTTGATGGATTTTCATACAAAATTGTGATGTCTACTATAGAGGATTCAAAAACCGTATTTGAAATCTGTAAGGAAAATGATCTACCAATCAGCTCCACTTACAAAAAGATCAGAAAGCTTAAGAACCTTGGCCTTTTGTTCATTGATAGAATTGTAATAAACGAGAAGGGAAAAAAAGTTGTATTTTATAAAAGCAAAATCCAGTCTGTGGAGCTAATGTTAAACAAAAAACAAATTGTCTTACAGCTGAAGAAAAACGAGAAAAACTTGCCACGCTCACTTTCACAATGAGCCATATTTGAATCACTAATTTTTTTTAGCAAGTTCCAAATCAATAAATTTAAAAAATAATGCTGTGTAATCATAAGTATTGACTACATATTCAAAAAATTCTGGACTTCCTGAACAATTGTATGTGGGTACAGCGGAAGCCGAACACGTCGAAATGTATCTAAAGGCAATGTGGTCTATTTTGGAGAACGGACAAGAATTAAAAGTAAGCTCTATAGCCAAGATCTTGAATGTAACTCAACCATCAGTCGTTCAAATGCTTCATAAATTGAATGACTCTCACTTGATCGATTACAAGAAGGGTTCAATAGTGACTCTTACAAGTGAAGGAGAAAGCATTGGAAAGCAAATGATACGTAACACCCGATTATTAGAAGTATTGATGAAAGATGCCCTCAAAATCGATGTAGACGAAGAGATGGTTTGTGGCATAGAGCATCATATGAAAGAAATTTTTACTGATGCTCTCTGTACTTTATTAAAACATCCCAAAATATGTCCTCATGGTTATCAAATACCTGAGGGAAATTGTTGCATCAAATAATATACGAATTCAAACATTTTTAGTCCCTTGATGAGTGTCATTACTTGTGCTACATAGACCCATTGCCGTATTTGATTCGGGGTTAGGATCCTTATCTGTTGTCAGAGAGTTAAGAAAGGTTATTCCTACTGAGAACTTTCTTTACTATGCGGATAGAATGAATTTTCCATACGGAAGAAAGTCAAAAAATGAATTAAAAAATATAATTGTAAAATCAATCAAATTTTTGGAAAAATATCAACCGAAACTAATAGTAATGGCATCAAATACACCATCAATTCAAATATATGATGAAATAAAGAATAATTTCTCAATAGATATTATCCCCACTCGTCTGCCTTTGAAAAAAACTATAAACCTTAGCAGAAAAAAACACATTGCCATAATGGCTTCCAGAGGTACACTCGAAAGCAAAGAGTTTAGCTATCTTATAAAAAAAGAAATACCTCAGCAATTTTTTGTAGAAAATATAGATTCTTCCGAAATAATCGACCTCGTTGAAGAGGGGGCATTTTTGATTGATCAGAAATTAACATTTCAAAGGATTAAGGAGGTGATTAGACCGCATATGGTGAATAATACGATTGATGTAGTAGCATTATGTAGCACTCATTTACCAATAGTTAAGAACTACATTGAAGCAGTTTTACCTTCAGTTAAATTGGTAAATTCTTCAACTGAAGTTGCAC
>QCWC01000229.1 GCA_013114705.1 Candidatus Nitrosocosmicus sp.
GTCATTAGCAAGTTTGCAGATGACAATTTGCAAGTTTTCCAACATTGCGAATTTAGAAATACAAAAAGTTAGCAGAATTTTCTAAGAGTATACTGACGGACTACTTAAAGCATAAAGCACATTGTACTTTTTTCTCTTTATTGAATCAACCAAAGTATTGTCTTGAAATATGGGGTAGAGATTATGATAGAATAAAGGACACTTGTATTCTCGCAGAAGAATTGGGATACTACGGGTATTTTTACGGAGAATCACTAACTAACCTTGATCTTGATTGTTGGACGGTACTGTCTACCCTAATTCCAATAACCAAAACTATCAAACTTGGACCAGTTATTACTTATATTAATCCTGATTACAGGAGTTTAGCCTTACTCGCTAAACAGTCCATCACATTCCAAGATATATCATATGGACGACTTGAGTTTCGGACAGGGGCTGGGGCCAAATCAAAATATTCTGTTTCTTGGTGGGACCCCTATGGTATTGATTACCCTGAACCTCAAAAACGTATCGCAATTTTTGAAGAAGGTCTGTCGCTATTTCGTAAATATATAGGAAGGAATTTTTTGGTTAATTTTGACAAAAACGACATTCAATCACCAAAAGCACAAAAAGAGATCGATAGATCTGATGAACATTCTAATGCCATTTATCATGATGGAAAATATTTTAGGGCAACTGGAGCCGAAATGGAAAAGTCCGTACCAGATATTCCCATTACTATTGCAGCCAACGGTACTAAAATGATGCGAATTGCAGCAAGGTTTGCAGATATTTGGGAATCATCGTACTTGACACCAATGGAATTCTCAGCAAAGAACAGAAAATTCGAAGAAATGTCAAAGCAAGAAAATTCTAATAAAGATTCAAAAACTAGAGGTAATCCAAACTCATCTCCAAAGAGATCAATAGAATTAGACGTAATTATTGCCAATTCAAATAAAGAATTACAGGACCAGAAAAAGGTCCTTGCTGTAGAAAGAGGCCCTAAAGCATATAGGCAAGTGTTGCAAAAAGGACTCGTTGGCACCCCAAAAGAAATTCAATCAAAGATCTCAGCATATATAAAGCTGGGTATCGATCAGTTTTTCTTGGCTTTTCAGGATCCACTGGATCCGAAATCAATGGAATTATTCATGAAGTCTGTCAAAGGGGTCAAATAGCTTGATTATTTCGTTCTTCTCTTTTTTAGCTGACACAGCTAATCAATTATTATTAGTTTTTTGCGATAACTTTCTCACTCACTCACTCACCCACTCCCTTCCTCTCTTTGTCTTTACCCGTTCCAAAAAAAAATTATGATTTGTTTTAGAAACTGAATGCACTCTGCTTGCAAACATTAATTCAAATTGAATCACGTGCCAACTGTATTTCGACTGAAAACACTTTTTTACTTCTAACGTACCGATATCTATTACAATAATGTGTTCTAACATTAAAGATAATGAAAATATACGATTCTCTAATAGCATGCTCAAAAGAAGCAGTAATGCTTATCAAACCTCTAGGATTTTGTCATTGATGCTAGGTTTTGCAGGCTTGTTAGCTTTTATGAGCAACCCCGTAGCCATCGCACAATTAAATACAATGACAGGCGACTCAAGCCTGGGTCTAGATAAAAATGTAGGAGCGGATACAGAAAACACGTTAAGCAGCGAAATAAACAACAGCTCAGGTACCAATGCAACTTCTGATTCAGGTCCAGGCATACGAAATTTATCGCTACAATCATTTTCTAGTTTTGTAGATGAGATTAATAGCAAAGTTAGATCAGAATCATCAGGCAACAGCTCTGTATCAAATATGACTTCATCTACTCCTGCTTCTTCTTCAATTTCAAATCAATCTTTAGATCAGCGATCAAGTCCATCAAAGCTACTAAACCTTAAAGAAATTGTAATTCAAAACACCACGATGTCCATTCCTGCTCCAGTCAGACATCCCGGACAACCAACTCACGAAGTGGTATTTGCTTTGCCCCTCAGAAATGATGGACACATATGGACAGGAACCGTTACTTTTACTGCGAGCAAGCCCATTGAAGTAGAGGTTCTCCATACTTACACACCCTCTACAATACCTGATTCTGTACATGGTGAGCCATATTATGCCGTCTTACCAGGAAATAATAGTATTGCTATTACCCATCTCAGGCATATCGTAGATGTTCCTATTGAGATCAATGGTACAGGAATAAGTTCAGGTACTTTGAATTTTGCAGGAAACGCCCTAGTGTTTCATAAAACTACTGGAGAACCCTTTACAGTAACATATACTATCGATGCAGTTTCAAAGGAGTTAACAAAGTTAGACAGAGACAATTAATTAATTAATTACGTCGAGTGGTTTTTGCCCTTCTTTTTTTTTCTAGAAACAAGAAAGCCATAAACCTGATTTATTTAGACAAATCTCTTTTGTAACTACCTTTATCGATATTATCAATGAAGGTGGTATTCATATGAACTCTTCATACATTACAAGGAAGCAAATAAATGCTCTAATTTTTATTTAACTGATTTTGAAAATCCTCATTTACTCTATGGTCTTTAGGATCCAAAATAATGGATTGCAATGACGCAAGACGGGTCTCTATATTATCGGTCCGTACATATGTAAATCCAGATCCTTGATTGACTGTTTCAATGAAACCTGCCTTGTCTTCTATTCCTTCATAAGCTTGTAGCTTTGACACATTATTTAATGTCCAATACAGAATTTCTTTGCCCGTACCAGGATCAATATATGTTTGTATTACTCTGTTGTTTTCGCTTGTTAGGAATGTTTTAATCTTTAGCGTAACATTCGTTTTATTAATCAGATCATTCAAGTAGTAGTTATCGCTTTTATTGTCGTTGGAATGGAAAACAAAATCCGAGCCTGATAGATTCTTTACATCGTTCATTGTTAGTTTGACGTATTTTCCATCATCTCTATAATCAAGAATATAGGGGTTACTATCTTTTGAAACATCAAACACTACCCCGATCCCTCTTCTTTCGTTATCAGGTGCATCAGAATTATGAAAACCGGTATTAAACATCATCTCAATATACGTTTCATTTTCATAATTGTCTTCTGGTTCCTCAAAATAATCCAAGATGTTTCCTTTCCAGATTATCATTTGGTTTTTTGCAGCAGTCATGTCTAGACTACCATTTAGACTTTTTCTTTCAATTTCAATTCTAGGAGAGTTGATATCATTTAAATGACCCTGTGAGTGTTCGGCAAGATCTAAATTAACTTCCAGGGTTCTATTTGGATTTAGAGGATCCGCAAGTTGATATGAATATTGTTTTCCAAACCTAGTATCGACTACTAGTAGTCCATCCTCATCAAAGATTTCATTGTCTAGAATATCTTCGCTGCGAGGATCATAAATTCTTATTTTACTGTCTGAATTATTATTATTATTATTATTAGGATGAGAGCGAAGAAATGAGGCCTCTGTTTTATTCAGCCCATCATTATCGTCATCGCCCTCACCTTCCTCGTCAATATTATTCTGAGATTCTGATTCCGTAAATCTACACATAATTTCGTTTACCTCGAGCCGATCAGTGGAACAATCAAACGGATAAACTATTTTAAGGAACGGACATGAGCTCGTTATAGTATCATTATCATTATTTTGAATACCGCTTCCAGGAGTAATATCAAAAGTCGAATTCCCATTACCGAATGTGCTATTAATTTGATTGATGGGATGATCGTTATTATTTCTGTAAAACTCTGAGCAATTATCAACACCTGTTGTAT